>CAZHYX010000038.1:10619-14701 GCA_964536675.1 uncultured Flavobacteriaceae bacterium | reverse complement strand
TGAATAAAAATTCATTCAAACTGTAAACAAATATTAGGTCGAACTCAGGTTATTAGGAGCATAGATAAAGAACAATCTACTCGTAAATATTTTATTGAAATAGCTGAGGCTATTACAAAAAATATTTTCTTCGAATCTTATTCTTTATCTTTGTTTTTTGAAAGAAATGAATTAATAGAGGTTGTCTTAAAATTATATCCTCTAAATTCGCAACATAATTAACTCAAAGAATTATGAATATTCCATCAGAATTAAAATACACTAAAGATCACGAGTGGTTAAAAATAGAAAGTGATATTGCTACCATTGGCATTACAGATTTTGCTCAAAGTGAGTTAGGCGATATTGTCTATGTTGATGTTGAAACTTTAGATGAGACTGTAGATAGAGATGAAGTTTTTGGCACTGTTGAAGCTGTTAAAACTGTCTCAGATTTATTCATGCCTTTAACAGGAGAAATAATTGAGTTTAACGAAGATCTAGAAAGTAATCCTGAAAAAGTAAATAGTGATCCTTATGGTGAAGGGTGGATGATTAAAATAAAAATAAGTGACACTTCTGAAATCAACAACTTACTTGATGCTGATGCCTATAAAGAAATTGTTGGAGCGTAGTGCTTTACCTATTGCTATTTTTTTAACACTTTTTATTACTATTATAAGTTTAATACACTTACAAGGTGTTACTGGTATAAAAATTAAAAACTCTGATAAGTTCGGACATTTTATAGCATATTTTTTATTATCTCTAAGTTGGTTATATGCACTTAAAGACTCACCTTTAAAAATAAACAAAAAATATATAATAGTTTTTATATTAGTATGTTATGGCATAATTATTGAGATATTACAAGTTATATTAACAACCTCTAGGCAGGCAGACTTTTATGATGTTATTGCTAATTCTGTCGGAATACTTTTTGCCGCTTTTATATTTGAAAAAATAAAGTAGTATTTTTTAGAGTTGAAAAAAATACTTGTATTAATGATAATATTTATTAAATTAGCAAACAAATAAATCTTTTTAACAGATGGAAATTAAAAAAAATCCTAAATCGAATTTAGAAAACTATAACAAGATGTTTATGCAACTTGGGTTAGTACTTGCACTATTAACTATCTATATAGGTATTGAGCACAAAACATTTGAACGTGATATTAGTAATTTAGGTGATGCTAATCTTCAAGAAGAATTAGAAGAAGATATTCCAATTACTGAACGTGTAGAACAGATTAAACCTCCTCCTCCTCCTCCTCCGGCTCCAGAAGTTATTGAAGTAGTTGAAGATGAAAAAGAAGTTGAAGAAACAGTATTAGAGTCAACTGAAACTGATGAGAACGAAGCTGTTGAAGTTGAAGAAATTGAAGAAGTTGTTGAAGAAGAAGAAATTCTAGATGATGTGCCTTTTGCAATTATTGAAGACGCTCCAGTTTTTCCTGGGTGTACTGGTACTAAAGCACAAAAGAAGAAATGTTTACAAGAAAAAATTAAAAAGCATGTAAATAGAAAATACAATACTGGTTTAGCTGGCGATTTAGGTTTAGATCCAGGTAAAAAGAGAGTATATGTACAATTTAAAATTAGTAAAACTGGTTCGATTACTAATGTAAGAGCACGTGGGCCACATAAAAGATTAGAAAAAGAAGCTATTCGCGTAGTAAATCTTTTACCAAAAATGATTCCCGGTAAACAAAGAGGAAGAGCTGTTGGTGTAAAATATACGCTTCCAATTACATTACTTGTTGAATAAATAAAATTACAATTATATTAAAAGCTCAACTATCAAGTTGGGCTTTTTTGTTACTCCAAATTGTTCTTCAACTTAAAAAATTAAATTTTTGGTATATTTATTGGTGTTAACATAATTTTAACATAGAGCTCGTCTTGATTATAACGAGTTCATAAAATTATAAACTATGAATTTTTCAAAAAACCCAAAAAAACAACACCAAACCGAGAAATTCCAAAAAAGCCCTTTTATTTTTACACAATTAGGCTTAATCCTAGCCCTATTATTAGTTTATTCAGCATTTGAATTTACTACTGAAAAAGAAATTACAATGCTTGCCGATGTCGTCCCTTATGATGACCCAATATTTGTAACTTCAGATAGCCCTGTAGTTATCATTAAAACAAAGGAAGTCAAAAAAGAGCCTGAAATAAAAAGAAAACTACCAGTAATTGACCCAACAATTGTACCTAACGATACTGATATCGCAAAAAAAGTATTAGATCTTCCAAAAGACAATGATGAACCGGTTATTAACATAAATTCTATTATACAAGCACCAGATGATGGTATTGATGCTGACGAAGTACTACCATTTAGAGTAATAGAAGAAGCTCCTATTTTTCCGGGTTGCGAGGGCTTGGATAGTTTAGCAGCAAAGCAATGCTTTACAAAAAAAATCTCAAAATTTGTAAGCAAAAAATTTGATGCAAGTTTAGCTGAAGGGTTAAATCTTGTAGGAAGACAAAGAATTTCAGTACAATTCACAATTGATAAAACCGGAACGATAACAGATATTATAGCTAGAGCTCCACATAAAAGTTTAGAAAAAGAAGCTATTAGAGTCGTACAGAAACTACCTAGAATGATTCCTGGTAAACAACGCAAAAGACCCGTTGGTGTAAAATACACGTTGCCTATTATCTTTTCAATTGAATAGAGTACTGTTTTTATAAAATGCAGACCTGACAGGTTTCTAATACCAATTTAATGTTATAATGTCGTATAATTGAATTGAATTAATTTTTGCAAGATTAAGGCAAAATATTTTAGTATAGCCTTTGTTATAGTCAATTATTTTAACGAAAATATTGTGAAAATTAAACAATTTCAATGCGACAATATGATGTTAAATTGGTATAAAACCTGTCAGGTCTCGTTGTTTTGCTTGCTAAAATAAAATACCACCTCTCCTTAAAAAAGAGGGGGAGTTTAGGGTGAAGATTAAAAGTAAAATCAAGAGTTAAAAATAATATTTATAGTTAGAATTTAATTCCTTCCCCGAAGAGGGAAGGTGGTCACACTTTGGCGTGAACGGAAGGGTTACTTTTCCTTAGCTTAATGACATTGATTCTGATACTTCTAAAGTTTCAGTATCTAACCTGTGAGGTCTCGTTGTTTTTCTTGCTGTAAATTCACAATATAATTCGTATTTTTGAAGCTCTAAACAATTTAAATGATTCCGAATTTAAATAATTTACCAACCTACGATACTGTTGGCGTAAATGAACGTGTTAAACGATTTTGTACCCGAAGTATTAAAAAATCATCTAAAGTTGAAGGTTTAAAATTAGCTTTAAGCATGATTGATCTTACTACATTAGAAGGTAAAGACACTAAAGGGAAGGTTCAACAATTATGCTACAAAGCAATGCATCCTCATGATACATTACAAAATATTCCTACAGTAGCGGCAATATGTGTATATCCGTCACATGTCAATACTGCAAAAAAAGCACTACAAGGTAGTGATATTCAGGTAGCATCGGTTGCAACAGCATTTCCGAGTGGACAATCTAATTTAGAAGTTAAACTAGACGATACAAAATTTGCAGTTAATCAAGGTGCTGATGAAATTGATATGGTCATTTCTCGAGGAGAATTCCTTGCAGGTAATTATCAATTTGTTTTTGATGAAATTTCGGCAATAAAAGAAGCTTGTGGCAAAGCACATCTAAAAGTGATCATAGAAACTGGCGAATTAGAAACACTAGACAATGTAAGAAAAGCGAGTGAAATAGCTCTATATGCCGGTGCTGATTTTATTAAGACCTCAACCGGAAAAATACAACCTGCTGCTACTATGCAGGTTACCTATGTGATGCTAGATGCTATTAAAGATTTTTACTTAAAAACAGGCAAAATGATAGGTATGAAACCTGCAGGTGGTATTTCTAATTCAAAACTTGCTTTACATTATTTGGTAATGCTCAATGAGATATTAGGAGAAAAATGGATGAATAAAGAATATTTTAGATTTGGTGCCAGTAGTTTAGCAAATGATATTTTAATGCAATTGGTAAAAGCAGAAACTGGTATTTATCAATCTATTAATTACTTTTCAAACGATTAA
>CAZHYX010000038.1:0-10519 GCA_964536675.1 uncultured Flavobacteriaceae bacterium | reverse complement strand
TTTCAAACGATTAATTATGCATAAAGTTAAAAACAAAGAAGTCTTTAAAGCTTCATGGACATATGATAAAGCGCCAGAGAGTACTGATCATATTCAAATAAAAAAACAATATGATTTATATATTGATGGAAAATTTACAAAACCTATAAAAGGAAAGTATTTTGATACTATCAATCCGTCAGACAATAAAAAAATAGCAAGTGTAGCTGAGGCTTCAGATAAAGATGTTGATAAAGCAGTTAAAGCAGCTCGAAAAGCATTTAAAGACTGGTCAACTTTATCTGGAAAAGAACGTGGTAAATATATTTTTAGAATTGCACGATTAATTCAAGAGCGTGCTCGTGAATTTGCTGTAATTGAAAGCTTAGATGGTGGTAAACCTATCAAAGAATCTAGAGATATTGACATACCCTTAGCTGCTAACCACTTCTTTTATTATGCAGGGTGGGCAGATAAATTAACCTATGCTTTTCCGAATAGAAATCCGAAACCATTGGGAGTAGTCGGACAAATTATTCCTTGGAATTTTCCACTCTTAATGGCAGCATGGAAAATTGCTCCTGCATTGGCTACAGGAAATACCATTGTATTAAAACCAGCCGAAACAACACCTCTAACCGCTTTGAAATTAGCTGACATCATCCACGAAAGTGGAATTCCTAAAGGAGTAGTTAATATTATTACTGGTGCTGGTGAAACAGGTGCAGCTATAGTAAATCATCCTAATATAGATAAAATTGCATTTACCGGGTCAACCGGTGTTGGTAAGTATATTCTGAATGCTACAGCTGGTACTCATAAAAAATTAACCTTAGAATTAGGCGGTAAAGGTGCCAATATTATCTTTGAAGATGCAGCTATAGACCAAGCTGTTGAAGGTATTATCAATGCTATATTTTTTAATCAAGGGCATGTATGTTGTGCCGGATCACGTTTATTTGTACAAGAATCAGTTGCTGATCTAGTTATCAAAAAACTAAAGGGTAGAATGGAAACATTAATTGTTGGAGATCCATTAGATAAAAATACAGATATAGGTGCTATCAATTCTAAAAAGCAATTACAAACAATTGAAAAATATATTAAAATTGGAATTAATGAAGGTAGCGAAATATACCAACCCAAATGTAAGCTACCTAAAGATGGTAACTGGTGTGCTCCTACCCTGTTCTTAAATGTTTCTCAGTCTCATCGTATTGTTCAAGAAGAAATATTCGGACCCGTTCTTACGGTTCAAACCTTTAGAACTATTAGTGAAGTTATCGAAAAAGCAAACAATACTCCTTATGGTTTGTCCGCCGGAGTATGGACACAAAAAGGATCAAAAATATTTCATCTAACTCAAAAACTAAATGCAGGTGTAGTTTGGGGAAATACTTTTAATAAATTTGATGCAACTTCGCCTTTTGGTGGATATAAAGAAAGTGGATTTGGTAGAGAAGGTGGTTTACACGGATTAAAACCTTATGTGAAATTTGAATAAACAATTATTTTTTAATCATTAAATTACAGTCCATGAGTAGGATAGACATAAATAAAACATACAAACTATATATTGGCGGTAAGTTTCCGCGTACTGAATCTGGAAGGTATTATCCAGTTAATGATAAAAAAGGAGATTTAATTGCTAATATGTGTTTAGCGTCTCGTAAAGATTTTAGAAATGCTGTTGTTATTGCAAGAAAAACTCATAGTTCTTGGGCAAATACTACTGCTTTAAATAAAGGACAAATATTATATCGTATCGCTGAGATGTTAGAAGGTAGAAAAGAACAGTTCATAGCCGAATTAATTCTACAAGGAGAAACAAAAACTATCGCAAATAAAGAAGTAGAAGCCGCTATAGATAGATTGGTTTATTATGCAGGATGGAGCGATAAATACCAACAGTTATTTAGTACCGTGAATCCCGTTTCAAGTAATCATTTTAATTTTTCAAATCTTGAACCCGTTGGTGTAATTTCAATAATTGCGCCTGAAAAACAAGGCTTATTAGGTTTGGTTTCTATGATAGCTCCGGTTATTGTTGGCGGTAATACCGTTGTTGTTTTAGCATCTGAAAATAAACCTTTATCCGCAATTTCTTTTGCAGAAGTATTAAATTCATCAGATGTACCGGGAGGTGTCGTTAATATTCTTACAGGAAAGAAAGATGAATTGATTAGCCATATGGCATCACATATGGATGTAAATACAATTGTGTATTGTGGGAAAGATGAAAACACTATCAAAAATATTCGCGAACTTGCAAGTAATAATGTTAAGAGAACTATTTTTTATAAAAAAACAAATTGGGATAGTGAAGAATCACAATCACCTTATTTTATTGAAAAAACTCAAGAAGTAAAAACTACTTGGCATCCAACACAAGTATAAAAATCATATTAATTTAAGATGAATTCGGAAAATTATTTCGCACACGAAACTGCTGTTATTGATGATAATTGCAATATTGGAGAAGGAACCAAAATTTGGCATTTTAGTCATATTATGCCTAACTGCACCATAGGTAAAAACTGTAATATTGGTCAAAACGTAGTTGTTTCTCCTCAGGTTATTCTAGGCAATAATGTAAAGGTGCAAAATAATGTTTCCATTTATACCGGAGTTATTTGTGAAGATGATGTTTTTTTAGGACCTTCAATGGTTTTTACAAATGTTATCAACCCAAGAAGTGCCGTGAATCGCAAAAATGAGTACATGAAAACTACGGTAAAAAAAGGAGTAAGCATAGGTGCGAATGCTACTATAGTTTGTGGAAATGATATTGGGAAGTTTGCTTTTATCGGAGCTGGAGCTGTTGTTGTTAAAGAAGTTAAACCTTATGCTTTGGTTGTTGGAAATCCTTCTAAACAAATTGGTTGGATAAGTGAATATGGACATCGTCTACACTTTGGTGAGGAGGGAATTGCATTTTGCTCAGAAAGTCAAGAAGAGTACCAATTAAAAAATAATTTTGTAGAAAAAATATAACTTTATCTTTGTGAAAGGTAATGCCAAAAATGATATGAAAAAACTTATTATATTTCTTCTTTTTTTATTAATCTCTAATTTGTTAAAAGCTCAAGAAGATGTTTATCCAACTTATAAGGGTTGCGATAGTTCTAATGAAACTACATTAGCATCTTGTTTTAATCAGAATTTAACTAAAGATGTACTAGCTGCTTTCAATTTACCTGATAATGTTAGAACTGATAATTATAAAGGAACTCTAAACATTAAATTTATAGTAGACAGAGAAGGTAAATTTGAAGTGCTTTATGTACGATCTTCATATAAAGAATTAGAAGAAGAAGTAAGAAGAGTTTTTTCTGAGCTACCAAAAGCTAAACCTGCCACTTATAATGGTAGACCTATAGATATGCGTTTTGGCATGCCTATTAACATTCCTTTAAACTCACAAGAAATTCCTCAAACTATTCAAAAACAAGAAGTTGAGAATAAAGTTATGGTTACCCAATCCGTTGCAGAAGAGGTTAAAAAGAGAGAGTACAATACAACTATAGCTACAAGTCATTTTCCTGAACATAATAGTGAATTAAACATTCCATTTACCCACCAAGTTTATGATGGATTGAACTTTTATTATAACTCAAATGACAATGCTCATACAGGTTTTAAACCATTCCAATATAGTGAAGCAATAAAATATGTTGATTTAGATGCACAAAAAACGGCTTTATTAAAAAACAAAGAATCTTGGGCCGGTCGAAAACTATGGAATGAACATTTATTTAAAGTTCAAGGAAAAGATTATTGGTTTACTGTAAATCCTATTTTTGACCTACAATTAGGTAAAGATAATTCTGATATTGATTATACTTATAATAATACAAGAGGGTTTCAGATACAAGGTAGTTTAGGTAAAAATCTTAGCTTTTCTTCTTCTTTTTATGAAAGTCAAGGTCGGTTTGCTGAGTATATCAATGATTTTATCAGAGCAAATACTCCTTTAGGTGCCGCAGGTACAGTTCCCGGAAGAGGTAAAGGAAAAGGTTTTAAAGATGGTGGATTTGATTATCCTATAGCCGAAGCTTATTTGTCATATACGCCAAGTAAATTTTTTAACTTTCAATTTGGAAATGGTAAAAATTTTATTGGCGATGGTTATAGATCAATGATGCTCTCTGATGTAGCTTCGCCTTATCCCCATCTAAAAATAAGTACGAAATTTTGGAAAATAAAATATACCAACTTATGGATGTGGTTAGACGATGTAAGACCTGTGGTTAGTGTTGATAATTTAAGTCCACGTAAGTTTGTTGCCATACATCATTTAAGTTGGAATGTAAATAAGAGATTAAATATTGGTTTGTTTGAAGCTGTAATTTCTCGACAACAAAATAATAGAGGGTTTGATATTAACTTCTTTAATCCAATTATTTTTTATAGAGCCGTTGAATTTACAAGAGGATCTGAAGCTGGAAATGCAATGATAGGTTTTAGTACAAAATATAAGTTAACGAATACTATTTCAATGTATACTCAGTTTATATTAGATGAGTTGACGGTAGGAAGGTTTTTTGATGGAAGTGGCTATTGGGCAAATAAATTTGCATTACAATTAGGTATGAAATATCATAATGCTTTTAATATTGATAATTTATATCTTCAAGGAGAGTTTAACATGTCTAGACCATATACTTATGCTCATAGAGAACCTATTCTAAATTATGGTCATTTTAACCAACCTCTTGCTCATCTTTGGGGAAGTAATTTTTGGGAAGCTATTAGTATAGCACGTTATAAAAAAGATAGATGGTTTGCAAATGCCAAATTAATACTTGGTGAAAAAGGTTTTGACTCTAACGGATTAAACCATGGTGGCAATATTTATCAAAGTAATGATGATAGAATTGCTGATACAGGTATTGACCTTCTTCAAGGAAATAAAACCAGTATTTTTATTGCTGATCTACAAGCAGGATATGTGATAAATCCTACCACAAATTTACAATTGTTTGGAGGAATAACACTTAGAAATTTTGACCCAACTACAGAAACCATAAACTTTTCAAAAGAAAATACTACTTGGTTTTCTTTTGGTTTACGAACTGATGTTTTTAACTGGTATTTTGATTTTTAGATAATTATATAGTATGAAAAAATCTCTTTTTATACTGCTATCACTTCTAACAACATTTTCATTCTCTCAGCAAGAAAAAAACAATCACTATGCTTTTCAAGTAGAATATCTTTACGGAAATGTGATCAAACATAAAAACTCCATTTCACATTTAGCTATTAGTCATCCAGTAGGGTTTATGTTAAATTGGAATCATAAAACTACTACAAAAAATAAAAAATTAGCCGATTATAATTATCCTGATTATGGGTATTCTTTTATTTATCATGATTTTAAAAACCCAATTTTAGGTAAAGCTTATACTTTACAAGCAAATTATAGTTTTTATTTTGGCAATCGTACTAAAAAAAATCAATTCTATTTAAAATTAGGACAAGGTATTACTTATAATACCAATCCGTTTGATTTAGAAACCAACAATAAAAATAATGTTTTCGGTTCACATCTATTAACCAATACATCTATCGGTTTTAACTACAAGAGGAAAAGAATTTTTAATACTTTTGATGTCAATATTGGTATACTGCTTTCACATTACTCAAATGCATCAATAAAAGCGCCAAATAAAGGTTTAAATACATTGTCGGTCAATACTGGTGTTAGTTATAATTTTGATGAACACAACCCTATTGATTATTCATTAGTTAAACAAGATACTCTTAATAAAAAAGAAGCTATAAAAATAAACTTACAATTTAGTGGAGGTATTAATAGTTCAGGAAACTTAGGCAGTAAACAATTTCCATTTTATGTAGGTACTGTCTATGCTGATAAACGAATAAGTCGTAAAAGTATTTTACAATTTGGTGGCGAAGTGTTTTTCTCTCGTTTTTTAAAGGAACTAATTCAGTATAATGCAGTAGCTTTCCCAGAATTTCCTGAAGAAGACGGTACTGCAGATTATAGACGTGTTAGTTTGCTTATTGGACATGAATTAGATATTGATAATTTTTCAATTATCACGCAGTTTGGGTATTATGTATACTATCCATATAAATTTGAAACTCGATATTATGAACGTATTGGAGTAAAAAAATATATTGGACGCAAATGGTTTGCAACAGCATCTATTAAAGCACATTTATTTATAGCTGAATCAATTGATTTAGGAATAGGAGTTAGATTATGATTAAAACCTCATTATACATACTTGTCATGTTTTTTTTATTTAGTTGTGATACTGAAAATGGCTCTGATTGTTTTAAAACATCAGGATCAGTCATTACTAATGAGGTTTCTTTAGAAGACTTTTCTAAAGTAATTTTTCATGAAGGTATTGAATTAGAAATTAAACAAGGGACAGAAAACAGTATCCAAATTTCTTATGGAAATAATTTAATTGATAACATTACTACTGATATAATTGGCGATAAATTAAGCATCACAAATGCTGCCTCATGTAACTTAACAAGAGGTTTTGAACCTGCTAAAGTAATACTAACTGCTATTGACATTACTGAAATTAGAAATGCCTCTCAGTTTCTTGTTTTTAGTAATGAAGTGTTGCGTTTTGATTCGCTAACACTAATATCTGAAAACCATCTAATTGATTATGTAAACGTAGGAAATTTTGATTTACACATTGAAAATCAAAACATAAATATTATAACTAATAATGTCTCTAACTTTTTTATAAAAGGAAAAACGGATAATCTCGACATTGTTTTTGCTGCTGGAACCGGTAAATTTGAAGGCGCACAGTTAATAGCTCAAAATATTCATTTATTTCACCGGGGCATTAATAATATTGTCATTAATCCTATACAACAATTAACCGGAGAAATACGTGGGGTTGGTGATGTAATTACCGTCAATAGACCTTCAATTATTGACGTTACAGAATTTTATACAGGACAGTTGGTTTTTCGAGATTAAACTTTCTTCGACCCAAGGGTACGAGGTATTAAATAGGAATTTATTTTTTATTACGACGCAAGCGTCGGGGAATTAAATTCTTTTTGGCTATCGCCCTACGATTAAAAATAAAAATTAATACCGCCTTTAATTCCAAATTTTGTAGCCCCTGGTAAATCTCTATAATTACCTCTATAAACAAAATCTATTCTTATTAATTTAAAAATATTAGCAACTCCCACATGATATTCATAATATGGTTTTGTAGGAGCACTTGCATTACCATCAAAAAGAAATTTACTTAAAGCAATATTTTCGTCTGAGAGTGAACCAACAATTGTACGTGCGCCAACAATTTCACGTAAATTTAATTTTCGCAATAAAGGTATTCTAGAAAAAATACGGCCGTTAAAATTATGCTCAATATGAAGTGATGCATATTGGTCAGTTACAAACTCATAATAATCTAATAGATCAAAAGTACGTGGTGCCATAGTCAACGTTTGATTACCTGGTACCACATCTAATAAAGTAAGTGGCACATTACCAAAAGTTTTACCTGTCTCAATTACATATTTTAATTTACCTAGACCACCCATTAATATTCTGTGGCTATAAAACAATTGTAATTTATCATAATTAAAATCACTGTCTAAGACATCTTTTAAACCTTTGGTATAACTTGCATAGATAATCGGATACCTACCTCCATTACTAACACTTCGTTCTACACCAAACCCAACATTTTTACGTCCTGGTGTATATTTTACACCTAAATCTACTTCGGCTTGCTTTATTTCAGATTGCTCTAGACCGTTTTCGTCAAAATAATTGATATTAAATAGTTCAGGAGCAGCCGACCTCATTGTTTTATAAGTGGCACCAACTTTAAAGTTAAGATTTCTTACAGGTTCAAAGTCAATTGCCAAATTTGTTAAATTCAAATTGGTTAGTCTAAAATTCTCGCCTCTGGTAAAAAATGCAGCGGAGGCAAAACTTCGGCTCAATACATCATTAGTTGTAGTTAAACTTACACCTGTTTGTTCTACATCTCTTCTATTACCTGCTGAAATAATAATTCTATTCTTTTTATCAACCATCCATTTAGCGCCAATACCATATTTTATTTTTTGATCTCTAAAACCATATGCCATAAAAGCCTGTACGCGCCAGATATCATTTTGACCAAAGTAGGTTCTACCTCCAATTCTAATACGGGTACCTTCAACGTCATTAGTACCAAAACTCGAAAAAATAGGACCGTAATCAAAACCTTTGAACACTTCCCAATAGCCACTGGCAAATGTTGCTGTTAAATTATATAATTGCTTAAATCTTCTATTTGTTTTAAGTGTGTCTAACATCCTATAGATACCCTCCTCATCTTCATTGAGTTTTTCCATCCTATTCTGCTGCCAATATTCATTTGTCTTATTAAATACTTCTTCCCTGTAAGCATCTACTCTGGTGGCATAGAATTTATCTTCTTTCTCTTTATCAAACTCATAATTATCAAATAAGGTTGTTCGTCTACCATAAACACCTTTAGATTCGTTCTTTTTATTAAATGAGAAATCAGACATCATATGGTCTCGTTTTAACAGAAAAACCGAATCATTTAATACATTAAATTCTTGTTCTACATAAATCTCTTTTACCCAATTTATATTAGCGCTTTTGGTAGCGTTCATTTCAATTTGCTTTACAGCAAAAGTGGTGTCATTGACCCAAAAGTCTCCTTTAAAAGTCAATTCATTTTTTCTTCTAGGATAAAATAAAATATTATAACACCATTTATCTTCAATAAAAGCACTATCTGTTAATACATAGTTATAAACTGATGGCCCTGTTCTGGATAGCGGACTTGTAAAACTTTTATCAAAAAATTTTAAATAATTGTCATAAATATTATAATCAACATATAATTGTTTTACAAATTCAATGAGTTGTTGATTACTGTCAAATCCTGAATTTTTATTTGCAACTAATTCTTCTCGTAGTTTTTTAGAGGGTTTATTTCTACCATGTATTTTATACATGGCTTCATTTATAAAAATAGGCAGATATGATTTTCCGGTAATATTAGAAGTATCAATTTTTTCAAAGATAAATTCCATTCCTTTAAACAGTTTTTTCTTCTTAAATTTTTCGTCAATATTATTTAAATCAAACTCAATTTTTTCGTATTTATCATATTCATATTGTTTGTATAGATGAATTCCGTTTTGACGCTTTTTAGCCCAAATTTTTCTTAGAATTGCAATGGCAGGGTTTCCTTTTTTCTTTACTTTACCTGAGTATACAATTACTTCATCTAAACTGGCACTATCTTCTATCAATGTTATTTTAAGATTATAATTAGTTGTTTTTAGTGGGATAATTGCTTTTTCAAAACCTAAAAACGATACTTCTAACTGAGTATATGTCTTTTCAGATTCTAAATAAAATTTTCCGTTTTCATCAGAAACTGTCCCTATAATTGAACCTTTAAAGGTAACATTGGCAAATGGTACAGGTTCGTTGGACTCATCTATAACGACTCCGCTTACTTTAACCTGAGAAAAGGTAACTGTAGTAATTATTAAAAATAGTATATATAAATGCTTCATTTATTAAATATCAAAAGGGTCAACCTATATTAAACTCAAATAATTATTAATATTGTAATAGTTCGGTTAAAATTAAACTCTTTACAAAAAAAACCTTTTACCAAAATTGGTAAAAGGTTTTTATATAACAATTTTAATGCCGAACTTATCATAATTATTTTACATACATCACCTTTTTTACGGCTTTAACAACATCATCAGCATTTGGTAACCATTCTGCTAATAATACCGGTGAATAAGGTGCTGGCGTATCAGCAGTAGTAATACGTTGTATGGGTGCATCTAAATAATCGAATGCTTGTTCTTGTACTTGATATGTAATTTCTGAAGACACACTGGCAAATGGCCAAGCCTCTTCAAGAATTACCAATCTATTTGTTTTCTTTACAGAGGTTATAATGGCGTCATGATCCATTGGTCTAACTGTTCTTAAATCAATAATTTCTACAGAAATACCTTCTTTTTCTAATACTTCAGCAGCTTTATAAGCTTCTTTTATTATTTTTCCGAAAGATACAATAGTAACATCTGTACCTTCTTTTTTAATATCAGCAACACCAATAGGTAATATATATTCTCCTTCAGGCACTTCTCCTTTATCACCATACATTTGTTCAGATTCCATAAAAATTACCGGATCATCATCTCTAATTGCCGCTTTTAATAATCCTTTAGCATCATACGGATTTGAAGGCACTATCACTTTTAATCCCGGTGTATTCGCAAACCAATTCTCAAAAGCTTGTGAATGCGTAGCTCCTAATTGACCTGCCGATCCGGTTGGACCTCTAAAAACAATCGGACATTTAAATTGTCCACCTGACATCTGACGGATTTTAGCCGCATTATTAATAATCTGATCAATACCAACTAAGGAAAAGTTAAAGGTCATATATTCAACTATTGGTCTATTACCTGTCATTGTAGAACCAATAGCAATACCTGCAAAACCCAGCTCAGAAATTGGTGT
>CAZHYX010000037.1:0-14707 GCA_964536675.1 uncultured Flavobacteriaceae bacterium | reverse complement strand
AAATAAATTAGAAAAAATGTTTAAAAATTTTCGTGCTGATATAAGTAATGAAAATTTACCTATTATTATAGGTGAATTAGGTGACTATGCCGAGCCTGAAGAAAGAAATACCAATTGGAATACATTAAACAGTATCCTGCATAAAATGACTGAAAACGATGAAAATTTATCTATTATTTCATCTAAAGGATTAAAAAGCAACCCAGATAAGGTACATTTCAATTCAGAAGCACAACGAGAATTGGGTAAACGTTTTGCAAAACAATATTTAGAAATTACAAAACTTGAAAAATGAAAAAAATAATTTACTTATTATTTTTTCTATTTCTGATAGTTGCTTGTGCCCCAATTAAAATTGCTTGTGTAGGAGATAGTATCACCTATGGCTCAGGAATTAAAGATAGGGACTCACTTGCATATCCACAGCAAATGCAACGTATGTTCGGAAAAAAATATAAAATAATGAATTTTGGAGTTAGCGGTACAACTATGCTCAAAAAAGGAAATAAGCCTTATTGGAACACGTCTGAATATCAAAAAACTAAAAAATTTAATCCTAATATAATCATCCTTATGTTAGGTACCAATGATTCAAAACCCAAAAATTGGGATACTTATAAAGGTGAATTTGAAAAAAACTATAATGAAATGATTTCCGAATTTCAAAAGCTCAAATCAAATCCGAAAATATATATTGGTTTACCTCCGCCTGTCATTCAAAATAGATGGGGAATTCAAAAAGAAGTAGTTGAAGGTGAGTTAATGGAAATTCTTAAAAAATTGGCTAAGGAAAATGAATTACATACTATTGATTTTTATAGTATATTCGATAATTTAGATGAATTGATTCCTGATAATATCCATCCTAATGCCAATGGTGCCAAACGAATGGCCATTGTGGCAGTTTCAAAAATAATAGTAACATCAAACTAAATTTCTTAAAATGAAAAAAACAATCACACTTTTAGCATTACTTATTTCCTGCGTAATCTATTCACAAAATATTGACAAGAAATTGACTGAACTAGGTAT
This sequence comes from uncultured Flavobacteriaceae bacterium, assembly GCA_964536675.1. Lineage (GTDB taxonomy): Bacteria > Bacteroidota > Bacteroidia > Flavobacteriales > Flavobacteriaceae > Aureibaculum. Next base: position 13,675 of record CAZHYX010000037.1, on the reverse strand, counting down.
TGAATTACCTAAAACACAAAAACCTCTAGCTAATTATGTAAATGCTGTTAGGGTTGATAATACCATTTATTTATCCGGTAAAGGTCCTCGTAAAGCTGACGGCACATTTATTACCGGGAAAGTTGGTAGAGACATGACTATTGAAGAAGCGCAGCAAGCAGCACGGTTAGTAGGCATTAATCAATTAGCCGCTTTAAAAGAATTTATAGGAAATTTAGACAAAGTAAAAAGAATTGTAAAGGTATTAGGTATGGTGAATTGTACTAGTGATTTTACACAACAACCTTTAGTAATTAATGGCTTCTCTGATTTAATGGTTGAAGTTTTTGGCGAAAAAGGTAAACATGCCAGAAGTGCTGTAGGTATGGGTTCTCTGCCTGCTAATATTCCTGTTGAAATTGAAATGATTGTTGAAATTGAAGAATAAGAAAATTTAATAAAGATATTCTGTTCTTGTATCTGGCAATTGAATTATAATTCGAAAAAAGCACTATCAAAAAATAGACAACAATTGATCTATTTGGTAGAAATTATGAAAAATTATACATAATTCTTTTACTCTCATTATAGCTGTCAGGGTTATTTTTTACAAAATCTAAAAAAACAAAAATTATACATTTTACCTTTTCAAAACCGCCTTAATAACTCTAACACCTTCAAAAGAAAAGTAAGCTGAAAATTTTGGTGCAGGATATCATAAAAAATATTAACAGGATAGTACAGGATAATTAGTGCTAAAGATATCTATAATATTGTTTTAATTATTAAACTAATTCAATTATACAATTAACTTAACATTTAATTTTTATGAAAAGATTCTTAAAGAAAAGAATTGATACTCAAAGTAGTAATGTTCGAGAAAGATTTAAAGTTTTAAAAATATCTTTACTACTAGTTTTGGTATGTACTTCTCAAATGTATGCTACTCTAGATGAGTTGACTATTCAACAACAAGAAATTAAAGGTACAATAACAAGTACCGATAACTCTCCTCTTCCGGGAGTAAGTGTATTAATAGTAGGTACAACAACTGGTACCGAAACAGACTTTGATGGTAACTATTCTATCAATGCTAATGCCGGAGATGTCTTACAGTTTTCGTTTATCGGTATGCAAACTCAACTTATAACAGTTGGTGAAGACAGTATAATAAATGTTATTATGCAAGAAGATGCAAATGCCTTAGATGAAATTGTGGTTGTGGGTTATGGTACGCAAAGTCGTGCCAAAATTACTGGTTCTGTTTCGACGATTAGTGCAGATGACTTGGTTAGTTTACCAACCATCTCTGCGGAACAAGCGTTACAAGGTAGGGCTACGGGTGTTACACTAATAAGTGGTGGATCTCCAGGTTCGACTCCTACGGTACGTATTAGAGGTGTAGGAACATATGGAAATAATACACCTGTATTTGTAGTTGATGGTGTACTAACAGATAATATTTTAGATTTAAATGCTGATGATATAGAATCAATTTCTGTATTAAAAGATGCCTCTACAACGGCCGTATACGGGTCTTTAGGTGCGAACGGAGTTATTGTCATATCAACAAAAAAAGGTAAAAAAGGTAAAGTAAAATTTAACTTCAATACATATGTTGGTACTCAATTTGCCCCTGAAGATTTAGATGTACTAAACTCGCAACAGTATGTAGATTACATTACTGATTTAACTCAAAATGCTGGATCGGGCGTTCCTGTAAGGTTTTCTGACCCGGATTTTGCACAATTATTAAATACAAATACCAACTGGCAAGATGCTGTTTTTCAATCTGGTACAATAGAATCTTATAATTTAAGTGCCTCAGGTGGAAATGATACTAGTAACTTTAGATTATCAGGTGGTTATTTAACTCAAGATGGAATTATAATAAGTACAGGTCTTGAAAAATACACCTTTAGAATGAACAGTGAATTTAAAACAGGAAAATTTAAATTTGGTGAAAACTTTTCTTTAGCATTTACAAATCAACAACCTTTAATTAATGCAAATAATTTGTCCCCATTGGAAAATGCAATTCGATCGGCGCCTTATTTAAGTGTTTTTGATCAAAACGGAGGTTTTAATGGAGTAACTATAGCTGATGATAATACAGCTCGTAACCCTGTACGTACTTTAACTGCTCAAAAAGATAACAATACATTTACGGATTTAATTGGTAATCTCTTTGCAAGTTTTGACGTTTTTGACGGATTAACATATAAAGCTAATTTGGGTATTAGGCATTCTAATAAAAGATTCAAAATAGTTAGATTTCCATTTCAAGAAGCTGGTAATGCTGGTTTAAATAATCAGCCCAACACTCAAATAATAATTATAAATACTACTGATAATAATGTTACCTTCAATAATAGTTTAAACTATACACAAACTTTTGCAGAAAAACATAATTTTGATGTGTTATTACTTGCAGAAAAAGAAACTCGAAAATTTGATATAGTTAGTGCTTCAGGTAGTAATGATTTAGATAGTGAGCAAATAATCAGTAATGACCCTAATAATAATGTATCTTCAAGATTTATTCCTTATAATAGAATTGGCTATTTGGGAAGATTAAATTATGATTATGAAGGTAAATATATTTTTGCTGCTTCTTTTAGACGTGATGCTTCTTCAAGATTTGGTAAAAGTAATCGCTGGGGTAATTTTTCTTCCTTAGCTGGTGGATGGGTAGTTAGCAAAGAAGACTTTTTTAATCAAGATGGTGTAATGAATTATCTTAAACTAAGAGGAAGTTGGGGACAGGCTGGAAATGATAGAATAGGAAACTTTCTTTTTAATCCAACATTAAGTTTTAATTTCCCACTTATAAATGACCCTGGAATTGCTTTCGCAAGTTTAGGTAACCCAGATATCAAATGGGAAGAAACTACTATTACGAATATAGGTGTAGATTTTGGTTTTTTTAATAATAAATTGACCTTTTCAGCAGAATATTATAATAACGAAAGTGAAGATTTACTTGTTTCTGTTCCTGCTGCTGCTTCTATAGGTGTAACCGCCCCTACGATAATTAATATTGGAGCAATGGAAACAGATGGTTTTGAATTTAATCTTGAATATAAACATAATGAAGGTGATTTTAAATGGTCTACTAATTTTAATCTAAGTACTACTGATAACGAGATTACTAGACTTGCTCCAAATGTTACTGAATTATTTGTGGGATCTAAACCCAATGTTTTAGATGATGGACCTATCTCTAGATTAGCAGAAGGTGAATCTTTATGGCACTTTTATGGATGGCAAACCGATGGTATCTTCCAAACACAAGCAGAAGCAGATGCGTCAGGTCAGGCAAATGCAGCACCCGGTGATATTCGTTTTAAGGATATCAATGGAGATGGAACAATTAACGCCGATGATAGAACGGTTATAGGAAACCCTCTACCTGAAATTAACTATGGTCTCTCATTTGATGCTCAATATAAAGGTTTTGATGTCAATTTGTTATTTACAGGTGTTGCTGGTAATGAAATTTTTAATGCTCTGAGGTTTTACACAGATGGCGCAGATGGTGTAAGTAACGCTGGCACCTCAGTTCTTAATAGATGGACTCCAACTAACCCATCGAATACTCAACCAAGAGCAGTTTTGGGTGATCCTAATACAAATACGAGAGTTTCAGATCGTTACGTAGAAGATGGTGGTTATTTTAGGTTGCGTACATTATCTATTGGTTATAGCTTAGATGAAAAGACGTTAAATAATATTGCAAATGGCGCTCTTTCAAAATTGAGGTTTTATATTAGTGGTCAAAATCTATTTACTATTACCGACTATTCAGGTTATGACCCTGAATTATCACCTGCTACCGGCGCTGTAAGTTTAGATCCAGCAGCAAATGTAAATAATGAGGTTGGCATAGATAGAGGGCAGTACCCTCAGGCTATTTCATTGTTGGCAGGTTTACAAATATCGTTTTAATTAAAAAAGTTATAACATTATGAAAAAAAGTATTTTATTCTTTGTCTTTATACTACTATTTTTAAGTATAAATTCATGTAACGAAGATAATTTAGAATTAAATGATCCAAATTCACTATCAACATTAGTTGAAGATTTTCCTAAAAATGAATCCGAATTTTTAGCAGGTATTAATGCAACTTATTCACCATTGCAATCTCAAGGGCTTTATGCAAGGTGGATGCACTACGTTTTAGATAATATGGGGCTAGAAAATGAAGCAAATGCGGCTATTGCTGCAAATCTAAACCAGTTTTACCAGTTTAATATTTCTCCAAATAACAATAATGTCTTTGTATATTGGAAAAATTGTTATAATGGTATTTTTAGAGCAAATGTTTTATTAGATAATATTGAAAATATTAACAATATTGAAACATTGTCCGATACAGAAAAAAATGCACATATTGGTGAGCTAAGGTATTTAAGAGCTTTTTATTATTTTCTTTTAACAAGTCGATTTGGTGATATTCCATTATATACTTCAGGAGATAATGGTATTGAAGGCTTTCCAAAATCTTCAAGAGAAGATGTATATCAATTTATCATTTCAGATTTAACAGAAGCAGCTGGTTTATTACTAACAAAAAGTGAGACAGAACCAGGAAGAGCAACACGAGGTGCTGCGAATGCCTTATTAGGCAAGGTGCAACTCTATAGACAAAATTACGCTGCGGCAAAAACCGCCTTTGACAATGTAATTAATGGAGGACAACACGCTTTAGTTAATAACTATTTTGATAATTTTACGGGGGAAACTGAGCTTAATTCTGAATCTGTATTTGAAGTTTTATTTATTTTTGCTGGAGGAGCATACAGTTGGAACGCAAACGATGATACAGGCTTTACAGAATCAAATATAATTGCAGCAGAATATGGTTTTAGAGGATTTCATAATGTAAACCCTGCAAATGATTTAGTTGCTGAATTCGAAAATGGAGATATAAGAAAAGACGAAAGTTTTTACTTCCCAGGTGATACCTATGGAGCCAATGGTGATTTAGTAGTAACTCAAGCAAATATAGGAGCAGAAACAGCTGCTTGGAGAAAATATATGTTAACATATAAACAAGATACAGATTTAACATTTTTTAATTTTTCTGATATTAACTTCAGAGTAATTAGATATGCTGATGTATTATTAATGGCAGCTGAAGTAGAAAATGAACTAGGTAATATGTCAACAGCAATAGACTTAATGAATCAAGTTCGAGCAAGAGTTGACATGCCTCTTTATGGCAGTCCAGCTATGGATGCAATATTTCCTGTAGCTAGTCAATCAGAAGTTTTCACTGCAATCGTACATGAAAGAAGAGTAGAGTTAGCAGGCGAAATGGTTCGTTTTCCAGATTTAGTTCGATGGGGATTAGCAGATGATGTTTTGCCAAACTTTATTGTAGGTACAAGCGAAGTGTTACCGATACCACAGGGAGAAATTGACATAAATGCCAATTTAACCAATGCAGATCAGAACAATGGATATTAAATATTTGAGTTAGTTATTTATTTTAAAGGCTGATTTTTTTAAAAAATCAGCCTTTTTTAATATCACTTTTTTAATATTTCTTTTTTAGAACAAGTCTTTTCAATTTTTATTGCAATTTTGTATTAGTCACAACTTAATTTTTTCGAATAATTTACAATGAAAAATATAGCTTATTTTAAATTTGTTTTAATACTACTATGTATCATTTTATTCTTTCACTCATGCTTAAAGGAAAATAAAAACAATATTAAAAAAAATAATGAGCTATTTTTTAGTTTAAATTCAAAGTATACAAACCTAAAATTCAATAATTCTTTAATAGAAACTGACTCATTAAACTATTTCAACTACCCTTATATGTACATGGGTGGTGGTGTAGCTGTTGGCGATTTTAATAATGACAAACTACTAGATATTTATTTTACCGGTAATACCGATAAAAATGAACTTTATATTAACCAAGGTAAACTAACCTTTAAAGAAGTTACTAAAAAATCAAATACTTCACTCCCAAATTTATGGTGCAATGGTGTAACTGCAGTTGATATAAATAATGATGGATTATTAGACATATATATAAGCGTTTCTGGTAAAAAAAAACCATTTAACAATAAACTATTAATAAATCAGGGGAATGACAACAGTGGAGTTCCTATTTTTAAAGAAGAAGCCAAAAGGTATGGAATTGATGATAATGGTCATAGTACACAAAGTGTTTTTTTTGATTATGATAATGATGGTGACTTAGATTTATATGTGATAAATTACCCAATAACCAATTTTAAAGCACCAAGTTTTCTTTATGCACAAGCTATAAAACATCCAAATACTGAAACTTCAAGTCATTTATACAAAAACAATGGCGATTTAACTTTTACAGATGTAACCAAAGAATCAGGACTACTATCTTTTGGGTTGAGTATCGGAGTGAGTGTAAGCGACTTAAATAATGATGGATTTAAGGATATTTATGTGTCTAATGACTTTGCCAGTCCAGACTTTATCTATTTTAATAATGGTAACGGAACATTTACCGAACGTAGCAAAGAAGTGACTAAACAAACTTCTTTTTACGGAATGGGTACTGATATAGCCGATTTTAATAATGATGGCATGATGGATATTGTGCAACTTGACATGTCTCCAAGTACACACAAACGTTCAAAAGAGAATATGGCAAGTATGGATCCTATGAATTTTAAGAAAATTATTGATTTAGGCTTACATCATCAATATATGTACAATACCCTACAACTTAATCGTGGTTTTCACAAAGATAGTTTACCTGTTTTTAGCAATATCGCAGCTTTTTCGGGTGTAAAATCAACAGATTGGAGTTGGGGAATACTCTTTGCTGATTTTAATAATAACGGACTCAAAGATATAATCGTCTCAAATGGTATTAAAAGAGACATTAATAATAATGACTTTTTTAAGCAATTTAATAAGAAAAAATCGACTTATATTAACCAGACTGAGGAGAAAGAAAAAACTCCGTCGTTAAAACTACTAAAAGAAATTCCATCTGAACCCTTAATGAATTACGTTTTCAAAAATAATGGAAATTTAACTTTCACTAACAAAAGTGAAGATTGGGGTTTAAATAACAAAACCTTTTCAAATGGTTTAGCTTACGCCGATTTTGACAATGATGGCGACTTAGATTTAGTTGTAAATAATATAGATACTGAAGCAGGTTTTTACGAGAATACTTCAGAAAACAAGGAAAACGCTAACTATCTTAAAATTAATTTTAAAGGAACCCAACAAAATAAATTGGGTATTGGAAATACCGTAACTATTTATAACAATGGTAAATTACAAGTCTCTGAACTGATGTTAACCAGAGGTTATCAATCTTCTGTAGCACCTATTATTCATTTTGGCGTACAAGCCTATACAAAAATAGATTCTCTTATCGTTCAATGGACAGACGGTTCAATACAAAAATTAACTAATATTAATGCAAATCAAATCATAACATTAGACCATACAAATGCTCAAAAAAATATTTTCAAAAATCCATACTTACATAAAGAAAGATTATTTACTGACATCACACTAAAAACAAAAATTAATCATTCTCACAAAGAAAATAATCATTTCGATTATGGTAAAGAACCTCTTTTACCCCATAAAATGTCACAATTTGGTCCGGGAATTACGGTTGGTGATATAAATGGTGACAACTTAGATGATTTTTGGATAGGTGGAGCCTACCGACAGAGTGGCGCACTATTTATTCAGAATAAAAAAGGGGAATTCATACAAACTAACACAGCTATTTTTGAAGCAGATAAAAATCAAGAGGACTTAGACGGTTTATTTTTTGACGCAGATTCTGACGGAGATTTAGACCTATATGTAGTTAGTGGAGGGAATGAGTTTCCGAAAAATTCCGCAACTTATCAAGATAGAATATATATCAACGATGGTAAAGGAAATTTTAAAAGAAATGAGACCTCGCTTCCTCAATTTTATGAAAGTGGCGCCAAGGTTATTCCTATTGATTTTGACAACGATGGTGATTTAGATTTGTTTGTTGCAAGTAGATTAGTTCCGCAACACTACCCTACTCCTGCAACAAGTTATTTATTAGAGAATGTTAGTACAAAAAACAATATTAAATTTAACGATATTACCGGTAAATCATCTGCATTTAATGAATTAGGTTTGGTTACGGACGCCATCTCAATAGATTTTGATAAAGACAATGACCTTGATTTGATAGTAGTAGGTGAATGGATGCCAATAACTTTTTTAGAAAATAACAATGGTTCTTTTAAGAATGTAACTGAAAAACAATCGTTAAAAAACACCGTTGGTTGGTGGTATAGTATCGAAAAATCTGATATGGATAATGATGGTGATTTTGATTTTATTGTTGGTAATTTAGGATTAAACTATAAATACAAAGCAACACCAGAAAAAACTTTTGATGTGTATGCAAATGATTTTGACAATAACAAACATTTAGATATTGTACTTGGATATTACGAAGGGAAGACACAATATCCTGTACGTGGGAGAGAATGTTCATCACAACAAGTACCAGGGATTACGAAAAAATTTAAAGATTACAAAAAATTTGCAAATGCTGATTTGGTAGATATTTATACTGAAGACAAATTAGAAAGTGGAATTCATTATAAAGCACAAACCTTTGCTTCAGTTTATATAGAAAATCTCGAAAATGGAAAATTTAAAAGTACTGAATTACCTTCTGAAGCACAATTTTCTTCCATTAATACCATTCTTATTGATGATTTTGACAAAAATGAAAAACAAGATATTTTAGTAGCAGGGAATCTATATGTTTCAGAAGTAGAAACACCACGTAATGATGCTTCTATTGGTTTATTAATGATTCAAACTAAAGATGGTTTAGAATCGGTGTCATTCAATAGATCAGGATTTTTAGCCGATAAAGATGTAAAGAATATGAAATTTATCACAATTAATGGCGAAAAATGTATTTTGATTGCTAATAATAATGATAAACTTCAAGTTTTTGAAATAAATAAAAAATAGTTATTCCATCTCCTTCCACTTAGTCATAGCCTCTAAAAAGTAATAATCAGCATAGTTAAGTGGTTTATCATTTTCTTCACCTGTATGAATATTCCCAACGGAATGCATTAAAATAAAACCCTGATTCTCTCCATAGTTCGCTAAATAATCTGGCGATGATAATCTTCGTAAAATACGTTCAGCATAGGCAATCATCTCATCTCTTTTTTTAGGAACAAATTGCTGTAATGTCAATAACGCCGAAGCAGTAATCGCAGCAGCAGATGCATCACGAGGTTCATTAGGAATATTTGGTGCATCATAATCCCAATACGGAATATGGTCTTCAGGAATTTTTGTATTGGTCATTATATAATTTGCAATCGCTTTTGCCTGATTTAAAAATATAGAATCTTTAGTGTTTTCATACGTTTGTGTAAAACCATATAATCCCCAAGCTTGTCCCCTAGCCCAAGGAGAAGCATCTACATAACCTTGCCCTTGCTCTTTACTTCTTACTTCTCCTGTTTTAGCATCATAATCTACAATATGATAAGAACTAAAATCGTCTCTAAAATGATTTTTTAACGTTGTATTTGCATGATTAACAGCAATTTTATAAAAAGTAGAATCTTTAGAGTATTCTGTTGCGCGAAATAACAATTCTAAATTCATCATATTATCAACAATAACTGGGGTGTCCCAACCTCGTTTTGATATCCATCCCATATCTGGCGTAGTGTCCCATGATTGTATAGACCCTATTACTGGTCTATAGCGTGTTGCTAATGATGTAGCTCCATGAACTAGAACTTCTCTATAAGTTGAATCTTGTGTTAGTAAATAACCATGACCATAACTACAATTCAGCATAAAACCAAGATCATGTGAATTGGTAATATACTTCACTGAATCTAAGGCTTCAGTAAATTTTATTGCCATAGATTTTCTATAATCTGTTTTGTTATTTTGATATAAATACCAAAGTGAACCAGGAAAAAATCCACTCGTCCAATCTTGGAAAGGTTTTAAACGTAAATCGCCTTCTTCAGTTACTCCACGTGGTTGCAATAACGGTTTATTATTTTCTATACGATTAATTAAACTATCATATTGTTTTTCAGAAAAAGTGAAAACACGAGTAATCAATTCTTCCTTACTTTCTTCTTTTGGTGTTACAATTTTCTCTGTTTTCTTTTCATTTTTACAAGTAATCACACTTGTCATCAACAAAATGATTCCGATTAGTTTTAATTTATTCATAATTATAATTTTAGTTTTTTTATCTTATTCTATCTAACTCTTAACTTCTACAAGGTTTTAATTTTTTAATTCAAATTCTACTTTTAAATCTGCTTCAGAACTTCCACCAACAAAGACTTGAAACATTCCATCTTCTGTACCATAAGTTAAATCTACTCTTGTAAAAGACAGGTCTCGTTTAGGTTCAATTCTAAAGGTTATCATTTTACTTTCTCCTACTTTTAGGAATATTTTTTGAAATGCTTTTAGTTCTCTTACTGGTCTGGTTATACTTCCTACTAGGTCTCTAATATACAACTGCACAACTTCCTCACCATCATAATTCCCTGTATTCTTTAGGATAATGCTCACGTTTAATTTATCGCTGTTAGAGATATTTTCTTTATCTAATTTCAAATCGGAATATTCAAAAGTAGTGTAACTCAATCCATATCCAAATGGAAAAAGGGGCGTAAACGGAATATCTAAATATCTTGAGGAATATCGCACCTTTTCATTGGCTGGACGCCCAGTATTTTTATGTGCATAATAGATTGGCACTTGTCCTATATTTCTAGGAAAAGTAACCGGTAATTTTCCGGAAGGGTTATATTCCCCAAGTAAAACATCAGTAATTGCATCACCTGTTGTTGTTCCTAATAACCATGTTTCTAACACAGCGTCACTTAAATTTACTTCTTCTTCAATAGTTAAGGCTCTTCCGTTCATTAAAATCAAAACGATTGGCTTATTTAGTTTTGCTACTTCTTTCAATAGTCGTGATTGCATACCGGGAATTCCAATATCACCCTTACTTGCTGCTTCTCCACTCATATTTCCTTTTTCACCCAATGCCATTAAAATAATATCGCTATTTTTTGCCACAGTAATTGCCTGGGCAAATTGTGAAGTATCATTTGATTCTATATCACAACCTTTGGCATATTTTAGGATTATATTTTCTGGTAATTGTTTTTTTAATCCATTATACAACGAAACTACCGAAGTAGTATCTCCTTGTGCAATCCAAGTTCCTAAAGGATCGGCTTGATTATCAGCTAAAGGACCAATCAATGCTATTCGCTTATGTTTTGAAAAATTAAGAGGTAATACTTCTTTCTCATTTTTTAATAAAACAATAGACTTTCTTGCCATATCACGGGCAATTTCTTGATTCTCTTTTGTGAATAATTTACTTGTCGGATTTTCAGTTTTACAATATTTATATGGATCATCAAATAAACCTAAATCATATTTTACACCCAAAATTCGTCTAACTGCATCATTTAATTTTTGTATTTCTATTTTATTTTCATCTAACAATGGTTTGATAAACTCTTCTTTATAAATAGCAGATTCCATATCCATATCTGTCCCTGCATTAATGGCTAGTTCGGCACATTCTTCTTTGTTGCTTGCTACTCCATGATTTATCAATTCGCCAATGGAAGCAAAATCAGTTAGAACAAATCCGTTAAATTTCCATTCACCTTTTAAAACATCTCTCAATAATTTTTTATTTGCAGTGGCGGGAATACCATTGACTTCATTAAAAGAAGACATAATTGAAGCAACATCATTATCAACTACAGCTTTAAAAGGTTTGAGATATACGTCACGCAAATCGTATTCAGAAATACTAACGGTATTGTAATCTTTACCCGATTCTGCAGCTCCATAAGCCACAAAATGTTTGGCACACGAAGCCATCGTGTTTGTTTTGGTTAAATCTTCACCTTGAAAGCCTTTTACACGAGCAATGGCTATCTGGCTTCCTAAATACACATCTTCACCTGCTCCTTCAGAAACACGCCCCCAACGTTGATCACGAGCAATATCAATCATCGGTGCAAAAGTCCAATTAATACCAGAAGCTGTTGACTCTTCTGCAGCTATTTGTGCAGTTTTTCTAATCATTTCTAAATCCCATGAAGCTGCTTCACCGAGCGGAATTGGAAAGATAGTTTTATATCCATGTACTACGTCATAGCCAAAAAGCATTGGAATTTTTAAACGAGATTTCATCGCTAATCCTTGTAAATATTTAATACTATCCATTGAAATAGATGCAAAAATTGCTCCAGCTCCTCCTTTAGAAATTTCTTCTCTAAATTTTGGATTAAAAACCGGAATGGTTGGGTCTTCTCCACTCGAATACAAAATCATTTGACCTACTTTTTCTTCTAAGGTCATTTGACTGATTAAATTATCTATAAATTGGTGTTTTTCTGATTTTTTGGGTTCAGTTTTACAAGAAGTAATAATGATTAAAAATAGTGCGAAGAACGAAGAACAAAAACTGTTTCGCATTATTTTAGAAACAGATTGCCACGTCACACTTTCAGGTTCCTCGCAATGACATCTAGCATCAGATTCCTGACCTCCAACCTCCAACTTCCGACTTCTAACTTCCGCCTTCCAACTTCTAACTACTTTATACATTGTTCTCCTTCTTTAAGTTTTACTTCTTTTCCATTCCATTTAAAAGTACCGGTTGTGCCTTTTGGTAATGTAATATCTCCTGTAACTTTATTACCTTTCTTTTTTAATTCAACTTTTATTTCACCTTTAGGGTGTGGCATAACGGCATTAAATTCATCTAATCCATTAAAATGAGGCTCAATCATTATCTCATTAAAATGTTTGCTTTTCGGATATATTCCTGCAATAATTTTTAAAAAATGGTAATTAGGTGAAGCTGACCAAGCATGACATTCTGAACGTGGCTCTATATCAGTTTCGGCAAAAGTAGTTAAGCCTTGGTCTAATTGATTGGTCCAATTTTCTAATAAACCTGTATATAAATCGCCCATCCCAACTTTATGTAAAGCATTGAATAAGTAGAATTTATAATAGATAGTTGTTTGAATTAGACTTTTATCATCTAATATTTTTTGCATGATTAGTTTCTGCTCATCTTGTGGAACAACATCCGTCAAGATTGCCATAATATTGGTGTGCTGTGAGAACTTTTCTTTATTAGGTGTTTCTGCAAACAATCCTTTATCTGCGACATAACAATTTTTTACTACACTTTCTCGGATTCTTTTTTCTAATGCTTTGTATTTTGTTGCTTCTTCAGTATAACCTAAACCTTCAAACATTTCAGATGCTAATTGTAATGTTCTAACAAATTGTAATGCTATTGAGGCAGAATAACCATCATCTGCACCGGGTGGTATTCCGTTTTGAAAACCAGGGCTCCAGTCAGTAAAATTCCACCACTCCATTTGTGTTGGCATTCCTGTTTCGTCAACTTTTCTTGTCCACCAATCGATTACTGCTTTCATTCCGGGAATGTATTTCTTAGTAAACTCAGCTTCATCTTTATACATATAATGATCGTGAATCATATTAACCCAAAGCAATGAATAAGTCGGAATAACTTGTACTATATATGACGGATAACGGCTTGCCGTTAAACCCATAGGTAAACGAGAATTGTCAAACATTTCTATCGCTTTTTTCATC
>CAZHYX010000036.1:0-14786 GCA_964536675.1 uncultured Flavobacteriaceae bacterium | reverse complement strand
TAATCAGATAGTTAAATTTTATTTAACTAGATTTTCAATCTAAATAAAAAGAAATGGTCTAGCTTGAAAGCTTTCGTAGATATAATTTGGAAAGAAAATTATTATATATTTAAATTAAAACTGTACTTCTTCTTGCTTCATCGGTTCTATAGCAATCAAAACTTTTTTCACAAAAGAATAATCTACTTTTCTAAATCGATCTGCTCTGTATGCTTTATGGCCACTAAATCTAGATTTCACTTCGTCAAGAATCAGCCCTTCATCGTAAGGATTAAACCCTATAATTGTATACATTTCATTTTTTTTGAGCCTTCCTAATTTATACCAACGCCCCTTTGCATTTATACAAACTACAACTTCTCCTAATTTATAAGTATTTTCCATAATCCCTTATTTAAATGGTTATAAATAATAAAGTAATTAAATCTTAAAATTTCTTAAAACATGCAATTATCCCTTTTATAATGCATTGTTCAAACACTAAGTAGTAAAGAATATTTAAATATATAAATAGAATCTAAAGGAAATCTAAAGTTATAAATCAAAACCTTCTATCAGGATGATAAAGGGCTAAATTTATGGATGCTTTTTTATCTGAAATAATCTCAGAAACCAATTTTCCTGTTGCAGTTGCCATACTCCAACCCATCATTGCATGTCCTGTAGCAATTGTCAAGTTTTGGCATTTACTAGATTTCCCTATAAATGGTAATCCATCAGGTGACAGGGGGCGCAAACCACAGGCTGCATTCTCTTTTTCCTCTTCGGTAAGCTTTACTTCTGGATAATAACTTGTAACCGCTTTAGCAATAGCTTCAACACGAACATTATTTATGTTATGGTTTATTCCGGCAATTTCCATAGTACCGGCAACACGAGTAAAGCCATTCATTGGTGTTACCGCAACTTTGGCTTCAGCAAAAATTGCAGGAATTGTAATTCCGGTTTCTTGTAAAGTGTTTATACGATAACCTTTCCCAGCTTGTAACAATAATTTTAATCTTAACTTTTTACTTAGTAAACCACTCCAAGAACCTGCTGCTAAAACAAACTCGTCTGCATTTATTTTTTGTTTATTTGTTATAATAGCATTTATTTTACCATTTTGAATCTCCAAATCTTTTACCTTTTCATTTATATGAAATTCAACTCCAACCTTTTTTAAATAATCCTTCATTTCTTCCATAAATTCATGAGGTGTAGTATGAGAATCATATTGATAATAAACAGCTCCCTTAACATTCATTTTTGCATTTGGTTCTAGCTTTTTTAATTCTATCAGACTCATTTCTTTAGCTTCAACACCTACATCTTTAGCTAATTGAGTTGTTTTTATTTCTATTTCTAACATTTTATCAGTTTGACAAAGCATTAGTAAGCCTTTCTTTTTATAATGGAAAGTGAAATTTTCGTTTTCTTTAATATCATCATATAATTCCTGACTTAACACAGTTATATCCTTTATGGCAGGAATTGCTTTTTTTACATGTTTAGGGTTACAAGATTTATTGAATGCCCAAGTCCATTTTAAAAAATCTAAATCAAATCGTGGTTTGATATATAAAGGACTTGAAGGGTCAAACATCCATTTCAATCCCTTCTTTATCATTCCCGGAGCAGCCAAGGGAATGATATGACTTGGTGCTAAATAACCAGCATTGACATAGGATGCACCAGCATCCATATTTGACTGATCTACAATAGTAACTTTATGGTCTTCTTTATGAAGATAATAAGCCGAACATAAACCTATGATGCCTCCTCCAATAATGATTATTTCTTTACTCATTTGTATTGGTTATATATGAGTTAATTCTATTCTCTAACATAGGTAATGTAACTGTACCTTGTTCAAGAATAATTTCATGAAACTCTCTAATATCAAATTTTGCACCAAGTTCTTTCTCTGCTTTTTTGCGTAATTCTCTAATTTTTATTTCTCCTATTTTATAGGATAATGCTTGACCAGGCCATGAAATATACCTATCAGTTTCAGTGTTAATTTCGTGTAACGATAATGCTGTATTTGAGGTCATATAATCAACTACTTGATTTCTTGTCCAACCTTTACTATGAATTCCTGTATCTACAACCAATCGACAGGCACGCCACATTTCATAAGTTAACCTGCCGAAATGTTCATAAGGCGTTGTATAAATTCCCATTTCTTCAGCAAGAAATTCACAATACAATCCCCATCCTTCTCCATAAGCTGACAAATACATATCTTTTCTAAACTGCGGAATACTATCGCCCAATTCATTATTTAAACTTCCTTGCAAATGATGACCTGGTACTGCTTCATGAACTGTTAATGCTGGCAACGTATATAAGGTTCTACTTGGTAAATCATAAGTGTTTACCCAATAATAACCTGGATCTGTACTATTTTTTTCAGTACCAATATAACGGCCTGTAGTATATTTAGGCGCAATAGCATCAGGTACAGGAGCTACACCATAAGGCTTACGTGGTAAGGTTTTAAAAAACCTAGGTAATTGTGCATCAACTCTTTTTGCGATATCTCTTGCAATCATTAATAATTCATCAGGAGTTTTGGCATAAAATTGTTTATCAGTTCTTAAAAATTTTAAAAAATCAGAAAAACTTCCTTTAAAACCAACTTCTTCTATAATCTTTAGCATTTCCGTTTTAATGCGAGCAACTTCATTTAATCCGATTTGATGAATTTCATCTGCTGTTAGTTTTAGTGTAGTATAATAATTGATTCTATTTTGATAGTATTCTTTACCATTTGGAATTTCAGAAATACCCAAAGTTGTTCTTGTGTTTGGTAGATATTCCATTTCAAAAAAAGTTTTAATTCGCTTAAATTGTGGGATTACCTTTTCTTCTATAACAATTTTAGCTACAGTTAAAACTGAATCTTTTTGAATTTGTGTTAGAGTTTCAGGTAACTTTTTAAAAGGTGAATAAAAGAAATTATCTTCTATGGCGGTATTAATATGAGTATTATAAGTTGATTCATACCCTCTAAAGATAACCTTAGGTTGTGAAACACCTTTTTTTAAACCCTCTCTAATCAATACTAAATATTGGTCAACATAAGTCGGAATTGTATTCAATTTATTCAAATACTTTTTGGTTTGCTTATAATTTGTCAATGGTCGTACCATATATGGTAAACTCGCATGAAAGCCCGCATCTGAGAGTAGTGGGTTTAAATAGCGCTCAAAGGAATTATAATTTATTGTTTCTTGAAGTTTAAATTTCAATAATTCAAATGATATTTTTTCGGTATCTGAAAGCTGATTTTTATCAATTGTTCTTAATATTTTTAATTGTTCAGATGCGAAATCAGCTTCTGCTTGAAAATATTCTTTCGTAAATAAACCTAGGGGATATTTTTTTTCATCATATCCTTCATGATCTTGATAGGTATTAATTATTTTATCTAACTCCGTTGATGAATTATTAATCTTGTTTTGTTTACAAGCAACAATCCAAAACATCAAGAGTAATAATCCGGTTTTTAGAAATTTTCGCATAAAAACTATTTGTAATAACTTATATAAAATTACTAAAAAACTTTTTAGTCTGATTAGTTTTTAAACAAATCGCTAATCTTTTTCTAAATAAATTTTGGAATATTAAATTTCGATTCTACATTTGTAGAGTATATTCGTTATTTTGTAGAGCAATGCAATTTGCAAAACAAAAGAAGAATTGATGGAACATCTTTGGATACTTTAAAAAGATTTTATAATAAGAGTTACTCGAAGTTTATCCAAACTCAATTACTTAGTAAGTAATTCATATTCATTAACTAAAAAAAGATTTATTATGATGACAAAAAACAGATCAAAAACAAAAACATTTTTAAAACAATTAACTGTGATTCCATTATTTATTTGCTTTATACTAATATTTAGCACAAAAATAATCGCACAAAATAAAGGTGTTTCAAAGGCATTAATTAAAGAGTACGAATCAAAAATTCAGAAATCAAATGGCTCTGTTATTATAAAAAATGAAGATGCTAAACGTATACGCCATATATACAATTTAATGTCTAAAGAGCAGAAAGCTAAAGTTACTAAAATACCGACACCTAAACCATCGCTTATTTCACCATCAGCACCCACTTTACCAACTTCACCGGCAGTACCGGCAGTACCGGAGTTGGAAATAGATTATGAAGTTGTACCACCACCGGTTCCTGAGCCAATAGATGTGGAAGAAGTTCCTGAAATTAATGAGGTTACATCACCATCTGCTACCTCAGCAAAACCGACGGATTACATAATTGAAATGGCAAAAAAGGGAGCAACATTTTATTTTGAGGATAAAAAAATATCTTCTGATAAAGCTTTAGAGATTACAAAGAATAATAAAAATATTAATATTCAAGTTATAAATCAAGATTCAAAAAAACCTATTGTAAAATTATCAAAATAACCATTTACAGTTCAAGATTAAATACTAATTATTATAACAAAAGTCTCTATATTAGAGACTTTTGTTATTGTAGTTCTTGTCTTAATTTATTAGGCATTTTCGCTACCACCAAATCATAAGAATGGTCTATCAATTCAAATAGTAATTGATGTGGTAGATTGCTTATTTCTAGCGTATTCCAGAGTTTTTTATTCATGTGATAACCTCCGTAAATAAGTCCGTCATATTCTTCTCGTAATTCAATGGCTCTTTCAGGGTCACATTTTAAATTAATTTGTGGTGGTTGACGTTCTAATCCTGATAAAGCAAACATTTTGCCTAACACTTTAAATACCAGTGTTTGTTCATCAAAAGGGAACTCTTCAGTTACTCCTTTTTTTGCTATGCAATATTCTCTAAATTCTTCTATGTTCATAATCCTATCTTAGCCTTCCCAAAGAGAAGGGGGTCTTCTATTTTAATATTCTTTCCATTATTTTTTCAGGATGTTGAGCCCTGATAAAACCAAACTGTTCATATAAACCGTGAGCATCTTTTGTTTTAAGTGTCCAATCTCTACAATCTTTTAATGATGGTTCTACTATAATTGCATTCATTAATTGCTTTGAATAACCTTTCCCTCTGGTTTCAGGTAAAATAAATACATCCATTAAATACACATAAATAGTAAAATCTGTTACGGCTCTAGCAAAACCAATTTGATTATTATCTAAATACATTCCAAAACATAATGAGTTCTCAATAGATTTTTGAACTTGATCTATTGTTCTTCCTTTTCCCCAATAAGAATGAGTTAAAAAAGTATGAATCATATTAATATTCAATTTACTTTTATCTGTTGAAATTTCAATCATTTATTTAGTTTTATATAAAACAGGCTTACTTGGTGAAGCATCATTTTCAAAAAGTACAATTTGGATATTTAAAAATTATATAGATAAAAATGTATTTGCTAACAGTAAATCTTCAGGAGTACCAATATCTAAACAAGTCCCTTCCTCAAAAATGACACTCTCAATGTTATAGTCATTTTTAATCGCTGCTCTTATCACATCTCCAATATATATTTCACTACTTTTTAAATCTTTTGGAGATTTTTCTTTAAGCAACTCAGAAACATATGAGTTTAAGAAATTAGAAAATTTAGAATTCCACACAGCACAAAACCAGCCATATTTTAAGCTTTTTTCAGTAGTAGATTTTATAACTATTCTTTTAATTTTATTCTTAGAATCGTATTCAACCATATCCCATTTTTTTGGTCTATCTATTGGCATAACACCTAAAACAATTGAAATACTTGAGTCAGATGATAATTTAGTTAGTAATTGATTATACACTTTTTTTGGTTTAAATAAAATGTCAGGAAACCCCAAACAAACTATTTTATCTTTAATAAAGGGATAAGCCATATTCAGTGAAAAGGGAACTCCATAATCTATATTTGCAATATGATAACAAAGGTTTATCTTTAATTGTTTAAAATTACTGAAGTACGAAAGTATATCCCATTTTCCTTCTTTAATAATTAAATGAAAATCTTTAACTCCTGCATCCTTCATATGATCAATTAAATAACTACTAACTACTTTAATATTCTGTACTCCTTGAAATTTATCCAAACCTATCGGGTAAAGCTCTTTACTAAAAGGTAAAACGCCTAATCTTGTCCCTTTTCCTGCACAAGGAATTAGACCAATTATATTATTATGAATCATCTGTATTTTTTCAGTTATTTAAATTAAAAAATTTCAGTTCAATTAGTACATGTAAAAATTAAAGTTAGTTAAATTATTCTTAAACAAGAACTAAGGTTAACTTAAACTGGTTGAATAAATCAGCTTTTTACAAGTACAATAGTTTCCCAATTGAAATATTGCAATTTTTGATGATGAAAAATTAAATATTCTATTGTGTTTAATAGTATCACCAACACCAACAGTTATATGAGGTCTATATAACAAAGAGTTTTTATACAAATTTGAATAATGTTTTATCCAAGAAATAGTTTTTTCCTCAACTTCTTGAGGATTAACTAACATGTAATTTTCAATATCATAATTTAAATACTTCCAAATGGTTTTCATTACAGTCTCATGTATTTTTTGAATTTTATCCTTATTTATAATTTCAAGCCAACTAATTTTTTCATCAGCTGAGGTAGCTTGGACGCTTAGCTTTCCTTCAAAATTAAATTGAGTGAAATTATTGGATATTTCATTAATGGATTTAATTATTTGAGGAATCTCAATTTTATTGACACCTCCCATGCATAATGAAATATGTGGTTGGTTAACTGTCTTTCCAAGAATAATTTTATTTTTATTAGTTTTTAATAATTCTTTATTGATTTCAATTATTTTACTTACCATTTCTTTTGAAGGTAACAATACAATGTTAATAGCAATTTTTGTCATGATAAATAATAGTTTACATTATCCTAAAGTAGATTCTAAGCAGGATAAAAAATTATAATTTAACAGTATTTCAATGATGTTGATTATAATAAAAAGATGAGTTTTTATTAATGATTAAAATATTTTCTTCATCATATATCTTACATTTCTACCTCTTAAAGTTTTAGTAACAGGTGCATTGACTATAAAAACTTCAGATTCTTCTTTAGTTTTTAAGTTTTTCATGTTTCTACAATTTTATATAAAATAGGTTTGCTCGGTGAAGCATCATTTTCAAATGGTGCAATTTGAATGTTTAAAAAATAAGCTCCATCTTCTACAGAATTTGGCACAAAAATTAATTCAGTAATAGTAGACTCAAACCTAATTTTACCGCTGGTATTCCAAAATGCATTATGTGATAGTAATTTACCCTCATCCTTTTCTCTATCAATACTTGGTAAATCAATCAACAAATGTTGTACTCCTTTTTCTTTGAGAAGAATTGCAGCTTCCTCTAATAAATAAGGTGGATTTGTATGAGAATATTTCATAGATAATTTCTCATCAGTATTTGGTATGGTTCGTATTATTACGGCTTGTCTTTTTTTATTCCCTAAAGCAAACTGTAATTGTTTTTTAGAAATCACAAAATCATCACCTATTTTTTCAGGAGCAACTGTAATTAATTCCGCAAAAAAGAAAAACTGCTTTAAATTATCGTTTATAGAATGAAATTCTTTTGTAATATGCCCAACACACTCTGTATGCGTACCATGTGCATGCGGGTTAAAAAAAATAGAATTGAAATTTGTAGCATCTTTTTTCACTACACTCATTATCTTTTTAACTGTAGGCGCCTTTTCATACCATGCAATCACATTGTCTTTAGTCATACGTAATGGCATAGAAATATCTATAGGTTTTGATAGATCTATTTGATGTTTTTTTGAGTTGTGTTGGATTATTGCAATCATGTCTCAAATATAAATAAACATTTTGTTTTATGCTAAAACCCTTCCGATCACGCCAAAAGTGTCATTAAGTTAAGAAAAATGAACCCTTCCGTCTTATTCTTCGAATAAGCCACCTTCCCTTTTTAAGGTAAGGAGTTTAGATTGTAACTAGATTTCATATTTCTTTCTGAAAAACACCCTCCTCCCGAAACTTTGGGATTAAGGAAGGGTGAATTCCATTCAAGTGTAAGAACATTCATTTATTTAACTTAAAACCGTTAAGATGAAAGACGGGGTGATTAAACTACAAACAAATCACTAACTATTCCATCAACCAAAAACTTTCCTTTTATTGTGGTTTTTAAAGCACTTCGACTGCGCTCAGTGTGACACTTTTCTACAACTAAGAACCCTTGATCTATAAACTTTTCAACTCTTTTTAATAAATGGTTTTTAAAATCAGTTCCAAAATCTTGTTCAATTTGGTCTAATGAAACACCCCAAATAGTGCGTAAACCTGTCATTATTGTTTCATTAAATCTGTCGTTTATTGATAATTCTTCAACTTCTTGTGGCAACACACCATCTTGAATAGCTTTTATGTATTTAGTATTATTAGAAATATTCCAGCTTCTATACTTACCATTAAAGGAATGTGCCGAAGGACCAATTCCTAAATATGGTTTGCCTAACCAATACGAAGTATTATGTTTAGAAAAATAGTCAGGTTTCCCAAAATTTGAAATTTCATAATGTACAAAACCTTGCTTTTCTGTTACTTCAACCAGTATATTAAAATGTGCTAAGGCAAGTTCTTCATCAATTGGCGGGTAATTGCCTTTTTTTATAAAACTAGCTAATGCTGTTTTAGGCTCAACCGTCAATGCATAACTCGAGATATGATTCACTCCGAAATCAAAAGCTATTTGTAGATTTTCTATCCATCGTTCATTGGTCATTGTAGGTATTCCGTAAATCAAATCAATAGTAATATTATCAAAGTGGCGAGTCGCCACTGACAAAGATTCTTTTGCTTCTTTTGAATTATGCGCGCGGTTCATTGATTTTAAATCGTCATCAAAAAAAGATTGAATACCAATGCTTAATCTATTGATTCCAATTTTTTTATATGCTTCAAAAGTATTACTTCCCCGAAGCTTCGGGAGTATTTTCACTGCGCTGAATGTGGTATTTTGAATAGACATCAAGTCATCAGGGTTCGCTTCCAATGTAATCTCAGGATTATCAATAACCTCATAATTCTTGTAAATCGTATCAATCAACAATCGCAATTCATCAATCGACAATAAAGAAGGTGTTCCTCCACCAAAATAAATAGTTTCTATGGTCTTGTTTTGGAGTTCGTTTTTACGGAGTATTAATTCTTTTACTAATGCCTGAACCATTTCATCTTTTCGCTTTAGCGAAGTAGAAAAATGGAAATCACAATAATAACATGCTTGCTTACAAAAAGGGATATGGAGATAGATGCCGCTCATTTAGTATACAGTTTACAGTCGCAGTAATCATTTAGAGTTTACAATATTATTTAGCTCCAAATTCACTTGGATTGTTAATCATATAATTTATTAATTTTTCAACCTCTTTACTTTCACTAGTTAATTCATTGAATAATTCTTTTGAAATATTTACTGTAACACTTCTTGAATATTTTCGAATTTGGTCTATTAATGAATATTTTTCTTCATTAGGAAAAGATTTTGAAACTTTGAAAATCTTCATTGCTAATACAAATGATTTTTTATAAGCCTGTAAACTTTGAAAACTCATAACACTAATTTTTAACTACCTTTATTTTTTAAACTAAGTCTACTGAAAACTACCACTACTTAATGCGTTTCTCATTCTGTTTTACAAAAGCACTCCAACCTGTATAATTCTTGCCAACTGATACTTTTCCTGCATTATAGAAGTGACAAACCGCTGCAGCTAAACCATCGGTAGCATCTAAATTTTTTGGTAATTCTTTCAATCCTAATGTGTTTTGTAACATTTTAGCAACTTGTTCTTTACTGGCATTTCCATTACCAGTTATTGCCATTTTTATTTTTTTAGGAGAATATTCAGTAATTGGTATTTCACGAGACAAACCAGCAGCCATAGCAACACCTTGAGCTCGACCCAATTTTAACATACTTTGTACATTTTTACCAAAAAACGGTGCTTCAATGGCAATTTCATCAGGATTGTAAGTATCAATTAATTCAATAGTACGCTCAAATATCAATTTTAGCTTGACATAATGGTCATTGTATTTTTTTAAATGCAATTCATTTAATTGCATAAACTGCATACTTTTATTGACTACTTTGATGAGTCCGAATCCCATAATAGTAGTTCCTGGATCAATACCTAATATGATTTTTTCTGTGTTCAAGTTTTATAAGATGCTTCGACTGCGCTCAGCATGACATTTAAGTTAATTTTGTTACTTTGCAGCAATGTATAGTTCACTACAACACAAAACTAAACAATTCTTATTCTTTCTGATAAAAATTACGATTGTAATTGGTGCTTTTTACTTTATTTACAATAAAATTGTACATAATGAGCAGGTTTCTTTTCAAAATTTTATAATACAACTTGAATCCACCGTTTTTAATAATTACACAACTATTTTTATTTTATTAAGTTTTACACTTACTAATTGGTTTTTTGAAATTTTAAAATGGAAGACTCTTACCTCATTTGTAAAAAAAATTTCATTTATAAATGCCTTAAAACAAAGTCTAGGTTCTTTAACTGCATCTTTATTTACCCCAAATCGTATTGGCGAATATGGTGCAAAAGCTATTTATTATCAAAAAGGAAATAGAAGAAAAATTATGCTGTTGAATTTACTGAGTAATATGATGCAAATGACAACAACTGTTGTTTTTGGTTGTATAGGTCTTATCTATTTTATCAATCATTTTGAAGTTGATATAGAGTTTAATCGATTTAGAAAGTTTGCTTATATACTCGCAATCATCTTAGTATTTATTTTGACTGGAAGTATAAAAGGTTATAAAAAAATAAGAGGGTTTTATATTGAAAAAATTATTGCTTTTGATAAAAAATTATCCTTGAGATTACACTTATATAATGGATTATATTCTATAGTAAGATACTTGGTGTTTTCACATCAATTATATTTTTTATTACGCTTGTTTGGAGTTGAAACTGATTATATAACACTGATGGCACTTATAGCTTCTATGTACCTTTTAGCCTCTATTATACCGAGTTTAGCGCTATTAGATTGGTTAATTAAAGGGTCTGTTGCTATTTGGGTATTTAGTTTTATTGGTGTTAACGAATTTATAGTCATAACCATCACATTATTGATGTGGTTGCTAAATTTTGGCTTACCAGCCATCATCGGAAGTTACTTTGTATTGAATTTTAATTTTTCTAATCGTAAATGATTATTGTCATAGCTATCATAGTATCCCTTTATAGTGTTTTAATTATAGCTTTGATTATTGGTTTTGATAAGATTGAAAATTTTAATCCAACAAGCTCTGTTTCAAAAACTAAATTTTCTATTGTGATTCCTTTTCGGGATGAAGCAAAGGCATTGCCTGTTTTAATAAAAAGTTTAAAACAACTTAAATATCCATCAGATAAATTCGAAATAATTTTTGTAGATGATGATTCTGATGATGATTCGGTAAATATTATCCAAAGAGGTTTCGACAAAGCCTGTCTTGAGCGCAGTCGAAAGGCTCAACCTAACATAAGAATTTTAAAAAATGAACGCAAATCAGGTTCTCCAAAAAAAGATGCTGTTAAAACTGCCATTGCTCAAGCTAATTTTGATTGGATACTAACTACAGATGCTGATTGTATTATTCCTCATGATTGGTTAAAAACTTTTGATGCTTTTATTCAAAAACATCAACCCAAGTTAATTGCTGCTCCGGTAACATACCTTACTATAAATTCATTATTAAATCAATTTCAATTATTAGATTTGTTGAGTTTACAAGGGTCAACCATAGGTAGTTTTGGCATTGATAAGTCATTTATGTGTAATGGTGCTAATCTTTGTTATGAAAAACAGGTTTTTTTAGCTATAAATGGTTTTGAAGGAAATGAACACATAGCAAGTGGCGATGATATTTTTTTATTAGAAAAAATATCATCCAACTACCCTGATAAAGTGCATTTTTTAAAATCTTATTCAGCAATAATTACTACGAAGTCTGAGACTACACTTAAAAATTTAATTTCACAACGTATCCGATGGGCAGCAAAAGCCACATCTTATAAAAACAACTTTAGCAAGCTGGTAAGTATCGCTGTTTTTAGTATGAATTTTTTACTTATTCTGTTGTTTTTAGTGAGCGTCATTGGTTATTATTCTTGGATAAATTTTATTATCATTTTTCTGATTAAATTTTGTGTTGATTTTATTCTTCTATTTAAAACAGCGACATTCTTCAAACAACAATCTATCTTAAAACATTATTTTTGGAGTAGTCTCATATATCCGATTTTTATTATATTTATTGCATTGAGTTCCTTTACTTCAAGTTATTCTTGGAAAGGAAGAACATATACAAAATAGACTGAAGACTGAAGACTGAAGACTGAAGACAAAATTATAAATATAAAACCAAACTCATCAAACAACTATAAAACATGTCATATTACCGTACTTCCAACCCCGCTTTTAGCAATTATGTCTGGAAAAGTTCTCATTCAAAATCAAAAATGACCTTAAATGGTATATTTTTTAAGTCATTATTTAGTATTGTTTTAGTGGGCCTAACTACTTGGTATGTGTGGGATTTGGTAGCTAAGGGCACTGATGTAAAATGGTATATTTGCGGCGGATTGTTAGCTGCCATTTTTTTTAGTTTACTCACCTCATTTAAACGAAAATGGGCACCTATTACTACACCGCTATACGCATTATCAAAAGGATTTTTCCTTGGTGGAATTTCTGCTTATGCTGAAGCTAGATTCCCTGGTATGCCAATGAAAGCTGTTAGCATTACCATACTCACATTTTTTGTAATGCTTATTTTGTACAAAGCCAGAATTGTTATTGTAACCAAACAGTTTAGAAGTGTTATTATTAGTGCAGCAATTACCATCATGTTCATTTATATTTTCAATTGGATATTACGTATTTTTGGTTTGAGTTTACCTTTTGTTTGGGGTACTTCTTGGTTTGCTATCGGGTTTAATATAATTGCCGCTATAGTAGCTTCATTCTCATTACTATTAGATTTCGATTTTATTGATAGGAAACTCTACAAAGCACCAAAATATTATGAATGGGTTGCTACTTGGGGTTTGTTGGTAACTCTCATTTGGTTATATGTTGAAGTATTGCGATTGATGAAAAAATTGGCAATTAGATTCTAATTTCCAAATACGTTTTTTTTATTTCTAAAAAAATGATTAGCTTGAAACCAATTAAATCAACCACATGAGCTGGCTCAATATCTTCCTAATATTTATTGCAATTGTAGTGATTGTAAGCATATTGATCTATTTTTTTCAAGAGCGATTTTTATTTCATCCTGAAAAATTATCAAAAGACTTTGTATTTCAATACGAAAATCAAGAAGTTGATGAGTATAATGTACAACTGAGTGATAAAGTACTCATAAATGGACTTCATTTTAAAACAAAGAATCCGAAAGGGGTTGTTTTCTATTTAAAAGGAAATTCAAGAAGTATCAAAGGTTGGGGTAAGTTTGCTGTAGACTTCACTTTACATAGCTGGGATGTAATTATGATGGATTACAGAGGTTTCGGCAAAAGTACAGGTAAACGAACCCAACAAACAATGAAGGATGATGTTCAAGCAATTTATAATAAGATAAAGGAAAATGTAGCTGAAAAATATATTATTGTTTATGGACGCTCATTGGGTACCGGCCTCGCAACGAAAATAGCTTCTACAAATAGCCCTAAAATGTTAATATTGGCTTGTCCGTATTACAGTATGTCAAAAAACGTGAAGCGTTATTTACCTTTTATTCCTTTAGGGTTGGTAATGCGTTATTCGATGCCAACCTACAAATGGATTAAATATGTAAAATGCCCAATAAAAATTATTCACGGCACAAATGACAAAGTAATTCCAATGAAATCGAGTTTTAAACTTTCAAAAATCAACCCTAAACTCACACGTGTATATCCTATAATTGGTGGAGGACATAAAAATCTTCACAATTATGAAAGTTACCATAGAGCATTAAAAGAGATTTTAAACTCAAAAGAGTTACAAGAAATAGATAGAGAACATACAAGTATCGATTTTATTAGAAAAAAAAGGAAGAAAAGTAATTAAATGCTTAAAAAATTTATCTTAGCAGTTGTTTCACTTTATTTATTAGTTTTGGTTGGACTCTATTTTTTTCAAGAAAAACTCATTTTTCAATCTAAAAAACTTTCCAAAAATTTTACCTATTCTTTTGACAAAGAATTTGAAGAAATAAACCTTACAACCGAAGACAATGCAATTATAAATGCGTTGCATTTTAAAGTCAAAAACCCGAAAGGTATTATCCTTTATTTTCACGGAAATAAGGGAAACTTAGAACGTTGGGGTGCTATTGCTTCTGATTTTACAGATTATGGTTATGATGTTTTTGTAATGGATTATCGCGGTTATGGTAAAAGTACAGGTATTCGTAAAGAACAAAATTTGTATAATGATGCGTTGTTATGCTATGATTATGTAAAGAAATCGTATTCTGAAAACAATATTATTCTTTATGGCAGGTCATTAGGCAGTGCTTTTGCAACATATGTTGCATCTAAACACAATCCGAAAAAATTACTATTAGAAGCTCCATTTTATAATTTGGCAAATATTGCTGATTTTCATTATCCTTTTTTACCGAGGTTTTTATTTAAATATAGATTTCCATCTAACGAATATATTACAGATGTAAGTTGTCCTATAACTATTTTTCACGGCACTAAAGATAATGTTACGCCATATAAAGGAGGTAGAAAATTATTTGAAAAAATTAAAGTTAAGAATAAG
>CAZHYX010000035.1:0-14829 GCA_964536675.1 uncultured Flavobacteriaceae bacterium | reverse complement strand
GCAGCAAGTAACTTTCGTTTTTTCGGAAATGCCATTACGCAATTTGCAAGTGAAAGTCATGAAAGTGTTGGTCAGAATGCTATCAATTATACTTTACGTCAACCAATAGGAGTTGTAGGCTGTATTTCCCCATGGAACCTCCCACTCTATCTCTTTACTTGGAAAATTGCTCCTGCAATTGCAGCGGGAAATTGTGTTGTCGCCAAACCAAGTGAAATCACACCAATGACAGCTTATTTATTAGGAGATATACTTAAAGAGGCTGGCCTCCCAAAAGGTGTATTGAATATTGTTCATGGCTTAGGAACCTCAACAGGGCAAGCCATTGTTGAACATCCTGATATTAAAGCAATATCTTTTACAGGTGGTACAGCAACTGGCGCACATATAGCCAGAGTAGCAGCGCCTATGTTTAAAAAATTATCACTGGAACTTGGTGGTAAAAATCCAAATATCATCTTTGCTGATTGTGATTATGACGATATGCTTGAAACAACAGTTCGTTCATCTTTTGCCAATCAAGGACAAATTTGCCTTTGCGGAAGTAGAATTTTTATAGAACAATCTATTTATAGTAAATTTAAATCCGATTTTGTTCAAAAGGTGAAAGAGTTGAAAGTTGGTCATCCTTCAGAAAAGGATACCAATATTGGAGCTTTAGTCTCAAAATCGCATTTAGAAAAAGTAATGCAGTATATTGATATTGCCACAGAAGAAGATGGAACTATTCTTTGTGGTGGAAACAAAGTAGCCGTCAAAGATTTTGAAAATGGCTACTATTTAGAACCAACAATAATAGAAGTACCAACAGATGAATGTCGTGTAAATCAAGAAGAAATTTTTGGACCTGTTGTAACAATAATGCCATTTAAAACTGAAGATGAAGTATTAGAAATGGCAAATAAAGTAAAGTACGGATTATCCGCTATCTTGTGGACCAATAATTTAAAACGCACCATGCGAATGACAAACAAATTACAAACAGGAATTGTTTGGGTAAATACATGGATGTTACGCGATTTACGAACGCCTTTTGGTGGTGTAAAAGCATCTGGTGTGGGTCGAGAAGGTGGATTTGAAGCCTTACGGTTTTTTACAGAAACGAAAAATGTGTGTATAAAATATTAAAAAGAACATAGAGAAGAGAGAAAAGAAAATAGACACAAATTTAAGAGTCTTTTATCTTTATTCTCTTGTCTTTTATCTCAAAAAAATGAACTTAAACTTAAAAAACAAAAACGCCTTAGTCTGCGGAAGCACACAAGGTATCGGTAAAGCATCAGCAATGGCATTGGCAGAATTAGGTGCTAATGTTACATTGATAGCTAGAAATGAAGAAAAATTATTAGATGTACTTACGGAGTTACCAAATACTTATCAAAATCATAATTATATAGTTGCCGATTTTCAGAATCCGAAAGAATTAGGCGATAAAGTAAGTGAACATCTAAAAAATATTGGCACCTATCATATATTAGTCAACAATACTGGCGGGCCAGCTGCCGGTCCAGTATTTTCAGCTGATATAGAAGATTTTGAACAGGCTTTTACGCAACATTTAAAAAGTAATCATATCTTGGTACAAACCGTTGTGCCAGGAATGAGAGAGTCAGATTTTGGAAGAATTATTAATATTATTTCTACTTCCGTAAAACAACCCTTAGACGGATTGGGAGTCTCAAATACCATTAGAGGAGCTGTAGCAAATTGGAGTAAAACATTGGCTAATGAACTAGCGGAGTATGGCATTACTGTAAATAATGTACTTCCTGGTGCTACGGCTACTGAACGCTTGACAGAAATTATAAATAGCAAAGCAGAAAAAACCGGAAAATCTGTCGATGAAATTTCAAGAATGATGAAAAATACGGTGCCAGCTAAACGATTTGCACAAC
This sequence comes from uncultured Flavobacteriaceae bacterium, assembly GCA_964536675.1. Taxonomy (GTDB): domain Bacteria; phylum Bacteroidota; class Bacteroidia; order Flavobacteriales; family Flavobacteriaceae; genus Aureibaculum. Next base: position 12,934 of record CAZHYX010000035.1, on the reverse strand, counting down.
CCGGTGAAATAGCCAATGCTGTCGCCTTTTTAGCAAGCGAAGCTGCTGCTTATATTAACGGTGTAAATCTACCTGTTGATGGTGGTAGAACGAAGTCTTTGTAATCCCATCCCAACCCTCCCAAAGGGAGGGAGAAGGAATATCTAAAATTAACGTATATTTATTCTTAAATTAATTATAATAATAACTTCAAAACTCCTAACCGCCCAGTTATGAGTTCCTTCCCTTTGGGAAGGCTAGGATGGGATTTTTACCATGAGCAAATTAGTACAACCTTTAAATTTTAAAAAGTGGATTGATGAAAATCGTCATTTATTAAAACCGCCTGTTGCGAATAAAGTAGTTTGGAAAGATGGAGACTATATTGTAATGGTAGTTGGCGGACCAAATAGCAGAAAAGATTATCACTACAATGAAACCCCTGAATTTTTCTATCAAGTAGAAGGTAATATGATATTGAGAATTATAAATAATGGTAAACCTGAAGATGTGCATATTAATGAAGGAGATATTTATTTATTACCTCCTAAAGTACCGCATTCACCACAGCGTGTAGCCAATACTGTTGGATTGGTAATTGAATATCCTCGTTCTGAAGGTATGTTAGATGCCCTAGAGTGGTATTGTGAACATTGTAACAATCCGTTATATCGTGAAAAATTTGCTTTAGATGATATTGAAACTGATATGCCAAGTATTTTTGATAAATATTATGGAGATACAAAAAAACGGACTTGTTCAAAATGTAATAAAACGATGGAGCCACCAAAATAGATTAGTATCCAGTTATCAATCTCTTAAATATGTTATGAATGAATAAATGGTTACACGATATTGAATTTATTAGAAATACAATCAAACTAATACCTTTAAACGAATCACATAAAGAAGGTTTCTTAAGAGATACCGTTATGTTTTCTATCTTAAATAGTGAATGAAAAAGTTTAAATAAATCATTAGAATTCCGATTATAAAAATAGAAAAGAATTAAATCAAAAGATTCCTAGTCCCGAGTTCTCGGAACAGGAATGACAATATATGGAAAAACGCAAACTAAGAATTAACGGCCACTCACATTTACTACCTTATCCTGAGGAGATACCTCAATTTATGAAAGATAAAGGGATTTTTTGGGTTGATAAAGACCGAAAATTTATGCTTCAGAAAAATTGGAAGCGCCCAGTAACAGATTCCAGTTTCTTTTTAGATGAAAAATTAGAATGGATGGATCGCTTTAACATTGATCATGCTGTGGTTTTAAACTTATCACAATTATATGGTAATGGTTTACGTCTTGAAGAAATGAAGCAAGCCTTACGTTTTCAAAATGATTTTAATGCAAAAATACAACATAATCATCCTTCAAAATTTACAACAGGGTTTGTTGTACACCCTGGGTTTGTACGTGGTGCCTGTTGGGAAATTGAACGCTGTGTAGAAGATTTAGGTATGCAATTGTTATGTTTACCAACACATTATATGGATACTATTGGTACTTGGCGTTGTATTTTTGACGAAGAAAATGAACCCATTTTTGAATTGGCTAACAAATATAATTTAGCAGTTGAAATCCACCCTTATGATGGTGAGAAATTTATTTTACTAAAAAATACTTCTTGGCGATTTCATTTGATATGGATGTTAGCACAATGTGCAGATGCTTATCATTTTTTAACCTTAAGTGGCTACCAAGATAAATATCCTAATATGAGAACTTGTTTTGCGCATGGTGGACAATTATCACAAATAAATTTGGGAAGACGTATTCAAGGTTTTGATGGTAGACCTGATTTGTTTGAAGGTCAACAACATCCAAGAAAAGCTGTTGGTCATAAAAATATCTTTTTTGACACCTTAGTTCATGATACTGGTTCTTTAAAATTATTAGTAGAAAACCAAGGGTATAAACAGGTATTAATGGGCTTAGACGATCCATATCCTTTAGGTGAAATGGAAAGTGAATCACAATCATCATATCCAGGTAAAATCTTAGACTTGGCTATGGAACGAGATGTTATCACTCAACCTGAATTTGATGCCATCTGGGAAGAAAATGTAATACAGTGGTTGTGTGGAGATGATGAGAATGCAAAACAACAATTAGTAAAAAGGATTTTGGGGTAGTAAAATAACCACCCCGTCCTTCGGACGCCCCTCCTTGAAATAAGGAGGGGAGTTTTTTATTATTACAAAGTACCTCTATTTGCTTGCTCTCGTTCAATAGCTTCAAATAAGGCTTTAAAATTACCTACTCCGAAAGATTGTGCGCCTTTACGTTGTATTACTTCAAAAAACATTGTTGGTCTGTCAACAACAGGTTTGGTAAATAATTGTAGTAAATAGCCTTCTTCATCTCTATCAATCAACACACCATGCTTTTTTAGCACTTCAACATCTTCATCAATTTTACCAACACGTTCTAATAGATCATCATAATAGCTATCAGGTACATATAAAAATTCTACACCTCTCTCACGCATTGCAGAAACCGTAGTAACAATATCATCAGTAGCTACAGCAATATGCTGTACTCCCGGTCCATTATAAAAATCTAGGTATTCTTCAATTTGCGATTTCTTTTTACCTTTTGCTGGCTCATTGATTGGGAATTTTATTCTTCCATTACCATTAGACATTACTTTACTCATTAAGGCAGTAAAATCTGTTGAAATATCATCATCGGTAAATGAAATAATTTGTGCAAAACCCATTATTTTAGCATAAAATTCACACCACTCAGCCATTTCACCCCAACCAACATTACCAACCATGTGATCAATAAATTTTAACCCAACAGGTTCTGGATTATAATGTGACTCCCATTTTTTATACCCCGGTAAAAACAATCCTTTGTAGTTCTTTCGTTCAACAAAAATATGAACTGTTTCTCCATAAGTATATATTCCTGAGCGAATTACATAACCATCTTTATCTTCTTCTTTTGTAGGTTTCATAAATGGTTTTGCACCTCTTTTGGTAGTTTCTTCAAAAGATTTGGTAGCATCATCAACCCAAAGGGCAACTACTTTTACACCATCGCCATGTTTGTTGATGTGTTCATTTATAGCACCTCCTTCTTCTAAAGAAGTTGTTAATACTAATCTTATTTTACCTTGTTTCAAAACATACGAAACTCTGTCTTTTACACCAGTTTCTAAACCTGAAAAAGCCTCTGATTGAAATCCGAACGCTGTTTTGTAGAAGTGTGCAGACTGTTTTGCATTGCCTACATATAATTCTACATAATCAGTTCCTAATAAAGGAAGAAAATCTTCTGCATCTTCAAATATTTTTTTTAATCCGTATTCTGTATTTTGTAAATCTTTTAAGTTTTTTATTTCTGCCATGATTTTTATTTTTTGAATGTCATGTTGAGCGCAGTCGAAACATCTTTAGTTTTAAGATTCTTCACTTTGTTCATAATGACAATTAATTTGTTTTATGGATTCCTGCCTACGCAGGAATGACAATACTACCTCATCTTTTCTTCCAAAAGAAAGTCCTAATTACTATCAGGATAAAGAGGAGAATTACTTACTCCATCCAAGATTGATAATAATTACCTCCATCAATCTTTACTGCTTCTTCGGTAACCATTAAAGGTTTGAATGTATCAACCATAACCGCTAATTCTGCTGTTTCTGTATGACCGATACTACGTTCCATTGCTCCTGGGTGTGGTCCATGAGGAATTCCAGCCGGATGTAATGTTATTTGACCAATACCAATATTATTCCGACTCATAAAATCACCATCAACATAATATAACACTTCATCAGAATCTATATTACTATGATTATAAGGCGCAGGAATTGATTGTGGATGATAATCATACAATCTTGGCACAAATGAACATATTACAAAAGTATCTGTTTCAAATGTTTGGTGTACTGGCGGTGGTTGGTGAATTCTACCCGTTATTGGTTCAAAATCATGAATAGAAAATTTATAAGGATAGTTATAACCATCCCAACCTACAACACTAAAAGGATGATATGCATACACATATTCATGTATCATATCTTGTTTTTTTACTTTTACAATAAAATCGCCTTTATCAGTAAATGTTTCTAATTCATTTGGTGGATGCATATCACGTTCGCAAAATGGCGAATGCTCTAAATGCTGTCCGAACCAATTTCTATAACGTTTTGGTGTATAAATAGGACTTTTAGATTCTACTATAAATAGACGATTGTCTTCTGAATCGAAATCTATTTGATAAATCATTCCACGAGGAATTACCAAATAATCGCCATATTCAAAATCAATATTTCCTAAAAAAGTTCTTAATTTTCCTTTTCCTTTATGGATAAAGATAACTTCATCAGAATCAGTATTTTTATAAAAATAATCTCTTAAAGATTGTTTTGGAGCGGCCAAGATAATAAGACAATCACTATTTGCCAATATGGTTTTTCTACTCTCTAAAAAATCATCAATTGCAGGAATATCAAATCCGTTTAAACTCAAAGATTTCATATTTTTCTCTACAGCAATTTTTGGTGCTACGTCATATGATTTCAACACCTCTTTTACTTGTGTTGGTCTATGTGTATGATATAATAATGAAGACATACCATCAAAACCTATTGTTCCGAATAATTCTTCATAATAATAACTGCCTTTTGGACTTTTAAAAATTGTATGTCTTTTAGGTGGAATTTTACCTAATTTATGATATCTAGGCATAATACTATGTTTTAATTTTATGAATACTAAAGCTTATAAATCCATGAAAAATGAAAATATTATTCAGGATTTCTTTTAATCAAGAATTTAAGTAGTGATTTTAATTCTTTAAATGGTCTAGACGATATAAGACTATTAGACATAAGACTCAAGACTTATCATATCAGATACCTACCTGATTTTGTTCTCAACAAATATAATGAAAAAATAAGAATTTTAGATTAGTAAGTAGTAACTAGTTGTATCTAGCATCTTGTTTTGGTCATCTAATCTAATCTCAATCGAAGTTTAACTCACTTCAACTACCTCTTTAATTTGTGGGGCATATCTTTTAATAGTAGCTTCAACCCCATTTTTCAGTGTCATTTGATTTACAGAACAACTAATACAAGCTCCTAGAAGTTGAATTTTAACTATATCTTCTTCTACTGAGATAAAAGAAATATCTCCACCATCGACTTGTAAAAAAGGTCTGATTTCTGTCAACGCTTTTTCTATATTATCCTTTAATTCTTGTTCTTCCATAATTATTAACTTTTTACGGCACTACAACCAGCCATAGTAGTAATTTTCACAATCTCTGTTGGTGGTAAATCTGTATTTCTTTTTACTAGCTGCGATACCATGTTCTTTGTAATTTTAATAAATGCATTTTCCAGCGTTGTACCTTCTTGTAAAGCAACTGGGCGACCAATATCGCCAGCTTCTCTAATACTTTGTACTAATGGAATTTCTCCTAAAAATATAGTATCAATATCTTCCGCTAAATTCTTAGCACCATCTTTACCAAAGATATAGTATTTATTATCTGGTAATTCTGCAGGACTAAAATAACTCATATTTTCAACAATGCCTAATACAGGTACATTAATATTTTCTTGCTGAAACATGGCTACTCCCTTTTTAGCATCTGCCAAGGCAATATTTTGAGGTGTACTCACAATTACAGCACCTGTTATAGGAACAGCTTGTACTATCGATAAATGAATATCACCTGTACCAGGAGGTAAATCTATTAACATAAAATCTAATTCACCCCAGTCAGCATCAAAAATCATTTGATTTAAGGCTTTAGATGCCATTGCACCTCGCCATATTACAGCTTGATTTGGCTGAGTAAAAAAGCCCAATGAAAGTATTTTTACGCCATAACTCTCAATTGGCACCATTTTAGAACGCCCATTGACATTTCGAGATAATGGTTTTGCTTCAGCAACATCAAACATTATTGGCATTGACGGTCCATAAACATCAGCATCCAAAATACCAACTTTAAAACCCATTTTAGACAAAGTAATAGCCAAATTTGCAGTAATTGTAGATTTTCCTACACCACCTTTACCTGAAGCAATTGCAACAATATTTTGTATACCATCAATCTTTTTTCCACTAATAGTTTTTGTTTGAACTTTTTCTGAAGCTTCAACTTTAACGTTCACTTTTACATCAATCTTTTGGTTGATTTTATCGTGTATAACTTTCATTATCTCTACTTCTACCTTCTTTTTTGCTTGTAAAGTAGGGTTAGAAATAGTAACCTCAACGATTACTTCTTTACCAAAGATCACCACATTTTTGATGGCTTTGCTTTCTACTAAACTTTTCCCTTCGCCTGGAGCAGTTATAGTATCTAATACATTATATATGTCTTGTTTATTTAGCTTCATCTAACTTCTTTATCTATCTTACAAAGATAGGGTTTAGTCTTTAATAATTATACCATATCTAACATAAATTTACATAACAAAAAAGTGTTTTTTGCACTACACTCCAAAATAAAAATCAACCATAAAACATGTTATTCTTGACTTTTCTTTCTTGTCTATTACAAAAATATTTCATTTTTATTTTAAGCAAATTTAAATCAGAAATGGTATTAAAGGTTTTTTGATAACATTTATTGCTTAATAAAAAAATTATTTTAATAGAACATAGACGACGTTAATTAAGTAGATTTTAGTTGATTTATTAACAAATATCATAATAAATTATGGAAATAAGCGGCATTGATGTTCTATTTACTGGGGTACTAAGCTATTTCAAAATAAACGTCTCAGTCATTTCCCAGTTGGCTCTAATATCTAAAACAGTATCAAAATAAGTAACTTCTTCAGGTTGTTTTTTTAATAAAAAGTTACCTGTATCCCATTTTTTATTTTTATTATCGTCATAAATAATCCGAATTAAATATTTTGCTGGAACTAGATTTCTAAAAACATATTCTTGATCTTTTTCTGAATAAATTTCTTCAACAAATTTACCTTTTTCTTTAATTAGCTGAACAATAACTGGATAGCGATTAACATTCTGTAAGGTAAGGTATAAATTACCGTAATCTGTTGGCTTTCTTGTGTTTAAATTATATTGTAAAGTATCATTTACGTTACCAAAAAAATCGGTTATTGCATTAGGCAATAATTCTAATTTATATCTTTGTTCATAAGATTTCGTGAAAATTAGCTCAATTTCATTTTTATCTTTAACTATATTAAAAGTATGTGTTACATCAACACTATCCTTATCAATAAAATTGATTTTACTTGTATCTATGCTTTGAACTGGAATATTACTTAACAATTTAAACTGATCTCTTAAATGTAATGTTCCTCTAACTGATCCTATAATCTCTAAAGAATCAATTATTTTACTACGTAACTTAACAGTTACCGTGTCTCTATACTCCTTATTAAATATATAGAACTGTATGGAGTCTTTCACATTATTTTTATACCAATAGTTAAGGGTGTCTTTATCTTTTTCGAAATGAGAAAAGCTTTGAAATTTATCTGATGTTTCAAACGGTACTACTTTTAAACTATCAGCTTTACCTTCATATCCAAAAAGAATATGCCCTTTACTAACTTCAGAAGGTCTTTTTAATTTAAATGGTAATTCTTCCTTAAACAGCTTAATAATATGATTAACACTATCTGATGGAATAGAAATATATTCTTTCAAAAAGCCAATTTTATCTTCTTTGGGATTAAATTTGTAATTTTTAGAAGCATCTTTTAAGGCCATCAATAAATATTTACCTGATTTCATATTGGTAATTTCCCACGCTGTGGTATCTAGGGTACTTGCAACATAATATGGTTTTTCTTTGTAAATGACAGAATCAGTAAACGACTCATTTACCTCATATAACATAATTGTAACGTTATTATCAGCATCTTTATCAAAAGCATCTTTAATGGTTCCTGAAACTTTTAATGAATCTATAACATCACCTGTTGAAAAAACATATTTAAAATTATGCAATGCATTACTCTCAGTATTATCAATAACACTTTCACCGAAATTAAATGTATAGGTTGTATTTTCTTTAAGTGTGTCTAATATCTTTATCGTTATATACTTACTTGGTGTCCCCAAAGGAGTAATAATTGGTGGGTATTTTAATGGAGGGGATACAATGAGTTGTGTCTGTAAATCTTTTAATTTGATATATTCATCAAAATAAATTTTAATCTCGCCTTCTTTAAAATTTGTTGTTAAATGTGGTGGCTTTGCAATTGTCATTACGGGAGCATCTTCGTCTTTAGGGCCTCCTTCCGGTCTTCCTCTACGTGCACAATCTGATAATAATGTTATCAAAAAAACGAAAATTACAACTAAATTAAAGGTTCTCTTCATATTAGAAATTTGAAACAAATTAACAATTATTTTTTGATAGTAATGTTAACAAATATATTGATGTTTTTGACACAGATTTACAGTTTTTTTCTAAAAGAAATATACATTCATTCAGTAAAAGTCATAGTTGCTATACTAATTTTAATTCCCTTAGCTTTAGATAACTCTAATGCGCATGCTTCTAAGGTAGCACCGGTAGTAATTACATCATCTATAAGTAATATATGTTTATGTTCGAATATAGATGTATTAGACAGATGAAAAATCTCATCAACATTTTTCCAACGTTCAATTCTACGTTTTAACGTTTGTGTATCTGTTATTGATTTCTTTATCAATACATTCTCAATAAAAGGAATATTCAAAATACCAGAAATACTGTTACCAAAGGTTGATAGTTGATTATAACCTCTCATCTTTAACTTTTTAGCATGTAACGGAACAGGAACAATAAAGTCTATAGAAGAAAATCTCTTACTTTCTTTTAATTCAACTCCTAGCCATTTTCCCAAAAGTTCACCTAATTCTTGTTTTCCCTTATATTTTAACTGATAAATTAACTTTTGTGAGATTCCTTTTGTTCTATAAAAAAATAAGGCAGTTGCAAACTCAAGTTTTACACGTCCGTAAAACGTTTGTTCAACTTTATTATCCATTTCATTAGTGAAGTTTGTGATTGGTAGTTCAAATCTGCATTTTAAACAGATTTGTATTTCGTTTTTTACCAATTGCATATCACAACAAACACATGTTTTAGGGAAAAATAAATAAAATACGTCTTTTAAAAACTGCATGTGTAACAAACTTTTTGTGAATTTACCTTTTATTTAATAAAAAGAAAATTATAATTATAAGAAGGGCATTCCTAAAATGTGTAACCAAAAATATTATTGAGGTAAAACAGTGAAATATTAGTTTTTAACATATCGTTCTAGTTATTAACAAATGCAAAAAAAAGCATTTGCCATATACAATATTTATATAATTTTGCGTTTAGCATTTAGTACATATTAAACTCTAAATTAAAACCTTAACTTATGGAAGATCAAAAATCGTCTTCAAACAAAAAAATTATTACTGGAATATTGATAGCTTTGCTAGTGGCATTAGGTGTCTATACATTCCAGCAAAATTCAAAATTTAAAGCTTCTGAAGAATTTTTAAAACAAGAAAAAGAGCAAATTTTAGGTAATTTAACTTCAATGGAAGAAAAGTACGATGTTGCTATTGCTAAAAATAGTTCAATATCTGACGAATTAACTATTGAACGAGATAAGATTATAGCTTTTAAGGATTCAGTTAAAAATTTAAAAAGTGCAAATTGGTCTTTAGTAAGACGTTATAGAAATAAAATTAAAAATCTAGAAGCAAGTAATGAGCGTTTATTAATGATGAATGATTCTTTAGTTGCTGAAAACAATGTATTAGTTATTGAAAAAGATAGCATTACAGGTAAACTTGTTGAACAAACTAGTTTTAATGATACTTTAATGGCTCAAAATTTAGACTTATCTAAAAAGGTTGAAATAGGTGGCGCATTACGTGTAAGCTCTGTAAGTGCCATGCCAATGAGGCTAAAAAGTAATGGGAAGTTTACCGAGACTAATAAGGCTCAAAAAACACAAGCAATTCGTGTTAATTTTAGAATAATTAAGAATGAGATTGCTACCCCAGGTGATAAACAAGCATATATAGTAATTAAAAACCCTAAAGGAGTTGTTATTAGTGAAAAAGGAACATTTACGCTAAGAAACGGTGAAGAAGTACCTTATACTGACCAAACAATTATTAATTATAAAAATGCTGATGAAGATGTTATAATGTTTGTAGAAAATGTTACACAAAAATTTGTGAAAGGTGTTTATACTGTAAAAGTATATGTAGAAGGAAACTTAGTTGGAGCTACAAAATTAGAACTTAAAGATGCTTTCTTAGGTTTATAAGAAACACAAGAATTAACCAATTTAAAAGGTATAAATGCTTACAAAGTATTTGTACCTTTTTTTGTTATGAATAATCTTATATTTATCTATTTTTGCAGGATGGCAAAACAAGAAGGTAAATTCAAGAAGGTAATTTCTCATGCTAAAGAATATGGTTATATATTCCCTTCAAGCGAAATATACGATGGTTTAAGTGCAGTATACGATTATGCACAGAATGGCGTTGAACTCAAAAATAATATTCGTCAATACTGGTGGAAAGCTATGGTACAAATGCACGAAAATATTGTGGGTATAGACGCTGCTATTTTAATGCATCCAACTACTTGGAAAGCATCAGGGCATGTAGATGCATTTAATGATCCGCTTATTGACAATAAAGATTCTAAAAAAAGATATAGAGCTGATGTTTTAATTGAAGATTATGCTGAAAAATTATTACAAAAAGCACAAAAAGAAATAACGAAAGCTGCAAAACGTTTTGGAGATTCTTTTGATGAAGAACAATTTAAAACTACAAACCCTAGAGTTATTGGGTATCTTCAAAAGAAAGATGAAATATTGGCTAGAATGGCTAAATCATTAGAAAATGAAGATCTAGCAGATGTTAAATCTCTTATTGAAGAACTTGAGATTACTGACCCTTTAACCGGAAGTAAAAATTGGACTGAAGTTAAACAGTTTAATTTAATGTTTGGCACCAAATTAGGAGCTTCTGCCGAAAGTGCAATGGATTTATATTTACGACCTGAAACTGCTCAAGGTATTTTTGTAAATTTTTTGAACGTACAAAAAACAGGTAGAATGAAAATTCCGTTTGGTATTGCACAAACTGGCAAAGCTTTTAGAAATGAAATTGTTGCCAGACAGTTTATTTTTAGAATGCGTGAGTTTGAACAAATGGAAATGCAATTTTTTATCAAACCCGGTACTCAAAAAAAATGGTACAAACAATGGAAAGAAACCAGACTTAAATGGCATTTGTCATTAGGGATGGGCGAAGAAAATTATCGTTTTCACGACCATGATAAACTAGCACATTATGCTGATGCAGCTACTGATATTGAATTTAATTTTCCTTTCGGGTTTAAAGAATTAGAAGGTATCCACTCTCGTACCGATTTTGATTTAAAAGCACACGAAGAATTTTCAGGTAAAAAATTACAATATTTTGATCCTGAAGAAAATAAAAACTATGTGCCTTATGTTGTAGAAACATCAATAGGATTAGACAGAATGTTTTTAGCCGTTTTTTCTAACTCTTTACAAGAAGAAGAGTTAGAAAATGGTACTTCACGTACTGTTCTGAAATTACCTGCTGTACTAGCTCCTACAAAAGCGGCTATATTACCATTGGTAAAAAAAGATGGTTTACCGGAAATAGCACATACCATTATGGATGATTTAAAATGGGATTTTAACATAATATATGACGAAAAAGATGCTGTGGGTCGTCGTTATAGACGTCAGGATGCTGCCGGAACGCCTTTTTGCATTACTGTTGATCATCAAACCCTAGAAGACAATACTGTGACTATACGTGATAGAGATACCATGGATCAAAAACGTGTAAAAATGACTGATTTATGTCAAATTATTGATGATAAAGTAGCTATTAAAAACTGGTTAATGCCAGATTAAAGACCGCTACGCTTTTAGAACAAAGAATTAAGACTGAATTGTAACTAATTCATAATGTTAGTTGTAATTTATAAAATTCCGTATTTCATATTTTGTCACATATTTTTTAAAAGTACAGGTTTATTTTAATTTACAAGACCTGTTAGGTTTTAAAAACCTAACAGGTATGAATGGTAATCATTTTTAGAATCTATAACCTAAAGTAGCTCCCAATCTAGGAACAATTTCTGTAGCAAAATCATCATTAGAAGAATATATATTTCTTCCTGCGCCACCGAAAAACTCAAAAATAAATCCGTTTCTACTCACAAATTTTGCTCCAACAGAAATACCAAAAGCTATATTATTTGATTCTTCATTTGAAGAATTAATATAAACATCATTACTATAGTCATAATAACCATCAAAATCTTCCTGAACATTATACATACCAAATGCTTCTATGAAAAAACCCCAAGCATGTTTACTAGAAAAGTAACGTCTATAATAAGGTGTAAATGCAAACTTTTCATTGTAATATGGCCCATCATCATAAGAATTATCACCTGGGTCTTGCAGATTAAATAATAATGATACTCCGGCAGATGATTCAGAATCAATCAAATATTCATACGAAAAATCAACTGCTTTAAAAACAATTAAGTTAAATGCATTTGCTTTTAATTCGTGTTGTTTAACAATAGGTTTTTCTTCACTTTGAGCGAAAGTAATACTAGAAAATAACAATAGTGTAATAATTGAAATAGTTATTCTTTGCATGGTTTAATTTTTTTTGGATTATTTTGGTTTGTTCTTATTTAATTATAAAGCAGAGATATTATCAATAATGATACCAAAACGAAGATGTAGAAAATAAAAAAGGTTGCGTGTAATAGGTTCGTTAATTGTAAAAAAAATGTTGTTTTTCAGGATTGCCCTTATCATATAAATTGCTGGCAACTTGCATTAGTCAGTTTGCTTAGGCCACTTAAATACTTTCCATACAATTATAAATGTTAGTATTGCTTCTACAATTGCTAAAA
>CAZHYX010000034.1:0-15097 GCA_964536675.1 uncultured Flavobacteriaceae bacterium | reverse complement strand
CATTATTAACTGCTACAATAGTTTCTCTAACTTGTGCTCTTTCCTTTGTAGTAAGCGTTGCAGGTTCACCTGTTGTACCTTGCACTACTAAATAATCAATACCATTATTAATTTGGTGATTTACCAAACGTTCTAAAGCTTTAAAATCAACTTTATTATCATTAGTAAAAGGGGTAATCAATGCTACACCTGTACCTATAAATTCTTTCATTTGCTTATTTAATTCTATTTGATCATTAAATTAACTCCAAAATCTGTAAATATTTTGCCAGTTCATCATTAAAAATATCTATTTTATTACCTTCAATAACAATCATAAAATCATATAGGTCTTCTAATTGTTCATCTGCAAAACCAACTTTAAATTTAGCTTTTGATTGTACAGCAACAATATTTGCAAAAACACTATTAAGATTACAATAATTAATAAGCAAATCATAATTAGTATCAACAAAACTCTTTACGCTTTTTGTTTTTATTTTTCCATACATTCCGAAATCTTTTTCAGAAAAAGTATTATAATGTTGCGTAACAAAATCGTCTTTTAGGTTTTCAAAAATGATAATTTCAAAATTTTTATGAGGCAGATTTAATTTTTGGCTCAAATTTCTTGAAATATCATAACTTCCAAACAATCTAGAATCGGCTAAAACACCTATAGTTTTAATTCTTTCAGGTATATTAGTACTTTCCTTTTTTAACTTTTTTAATTGCTTTTCATAAAATTGAAATGCAGTCTTCTTTTTTAATCCGGTAAAATTCATTTATTTTTACAATTGGTTGTAAATTTAGTCAAATGGATATAAATAATTTACATCCACAAATAAATTAAACGAAAAATTAGTAAATGTTATTATTTTAACATGATAATTTTTGCAATTTTAAGTAAAGTAAATTTATCAGAAATTTTATTGCTATGAAACTAAAAATTAGAGAAGCAACATTAAATGATTTAGATGTTTTATTAAATTTTGAACAACAATTAATTAATGTAGAGCGCCCTATGGACTCTTCTCTTGAACAAAAAAAGAGAATAAATTATTTCGATATCCCTGAATTTATAACATCTGATACCGCAGAATTGTATGTAGCCATTGTTGATAATGAAATTATTGGTTGTGGTTATGGATTGATTAATCAAAATAAAAGTAAGTTTACTCAAAAAAAACATGGCTATATCGGTTTCATTTTTGTAAAAGAAGAATACCGAGGAAAAGGAGTTAATAAATATATTTTTGAAGCCATTTTTGATTGGTTTAAAACAAGAGGTATAATTGAAGTTAGACTATCTGTTTATGAACAAAACTTAAGAGCTATTAAAGCTTATCAAAAATTAGGTTTTGAAACAAATTTAGTTCAAATGTTATATAATCCGGGTTGAATATGTCTGACTATATTATCAAAACCAATCGTTTAGGTTTACGAAATTGGCAAAGGAAAGATACTATATCTGCAACAAAAATGAATGCAAATAATACTGTTAGAGAATTTTTTCCTAATACGATGTCACAGATAGAAACTGAAGCTTTTATCAAAAATATGCAACAACATTTTGCAACTCATGGGTATTGTTATTTTGCTGTCGATGAACTAGAAACTCTTGAGTTTATAGGGTTTATTGGTCTGTCTAATCAAACTTTTAAAAGTGATTTTACACCATGTGTTGATATTGGCTGGCGTTTATTACCTGAATTCTGGGGCAAAGGTTATGCCACTGAAGGTGCACTAGCATGTATCAATTTTGCTTTTAGAACATTAGAATTAAAAGAGGTTTATGCAATTGCTCCTGAATTGAATTTAAAATCACAACGTATTATGCAAAAAATAGGTATGTCTAAATATGTGAATTTTGTACATCCAAAAATTGATAAAAATAATTCATTAAGGAACTGTGTCGCTTATAGGATTTTAAAAGAAAAATACCAATTTAATATCATAATATTGCATTGAAATTGTTTAATTATACGGCATTATAAAATTAATGCTACAGAAATTTCTGGATTTTTCTTCGGAATTCATACTACTAATACATTAGAAATTGGTAGGTGAATTGCGTAAACAGGTTTTAGAAAAAGTTGCCTAACGTATACTAATAACTAAGTTTTGTATATTACCAAATTTTACGAAATCCGTTTACTTCTGAAAGTGCCTGTTTTATATATCCCTAATCTAGATCATCACTCTCATCAACAATTTCCATCTCAAAAATCAAATCTGTATTTGGCGGTATTCCACTTTTTCCTTGTGAACCATAGGCTAAATGTGCCGGAACAAACAACATTGCTTTATCGCCATAATTCATATTGAGCATTGCTTCTCTAAACCCTGGTACTAGCGTAGCTGTTTCGTTATATATCATAGAAAACGGATTGTATGTTCCTGTATTTTCAATACGTTGGTCGAATTTATTAAACTTTTCTGCCTTATCTTTATAACTTGTAGCAATCAAACTACCTTCAGTAAAAAAGACAGCATAGTTAATTCTAACCTTGACTCCTCTTTTTGGTTTTACACCACTACCCTCTTCAGTAATAAACATCTTTAAACCTGAAGGAAATTCTTTAGCTTTGGTTTTATTCTCTACTACTTTTTTTAAAAACTCCTGTTTAGCTTTTTGCAGTTTTTCAAGTTTTATCTTTGCTTCTTCTTCTAATTTTTTAAAATAATTACCAAATATTTGAGCAGCTTTAAATTTTTTAGCTTCTTTACCTACTCTAATAATTTTAATAGTGTTCATCACATCATCTTTAACAATACTATCAACTACCTCTTGTCTGGTAACTACCTGGCCAAAAATTGTGTAATTACCATTTAAACTTGGATATTCAATATGTGTGATAAAAAACTGACTTCCGTTGGTATTCCTTCCTCCATTTGCCATCGCCAACACACCTGCTTTATCAAAAATAAACATTTCAGTACTGTCATTCTTCATTGGATGCTCGTTTTCAAACTGATAACCCGGCCCACCTCTACCATTGTTCTTTGGATCACCGCCTTGAATCATAAAGTTTTTAACTACTCTATGAAACTTTAATCCGTCATAGAAAGGCTTGCCTCTATAATTTTCAGAAACATATACATTATTACCTTCAGCTAATGATACAAAATTTGCCACAGTTATTGGTGTATACTTATATTCCAGTTCTAATAAAATATTCCCTTTATCTGTCTGTATATCGGCATACAAACCTTCTTCTAAATTTTGATAGCTTGAAGACTTACATGAACTCATTATGATAACAACAAATAAAACAACAACTTTAATTATTCCTTTCATTTTATTATTCATTGATTATTTTACTATTATTTTTTTTAGTTTGACTGTATAAATTAGAGGTTGATTTGAACCTATTTTTTTATACCCTGAATATCCATAAGCTTTGTGAGAAGGAAATAGAAATACAACAGTTTCACCTTCTTTCATTAATTTTAACCCGTCTTGTAAGCCTGTTATCAATTCTTGCTTATCTATTAAATAACTTCTTTCACCAAGATCTTCCTCGGTGTATAACACATTATTATTAATATCTTTAATAGTATAACTATAAATTACTTCATCTCCCTTAGTTGGTAATTTAGTAGATGCTAAATTTTTATCAATATAGTGATACCAAAATCCGCTAGCCGAATTAATATAATGATGTGTAGAATCTTTCTTTATTAATTCTAAAAAAGTTTTTTCTTCTAGTTTATTTACCTTTTTGTTACGCTGCACAGACTCATTTAAAAAAGTTGATGAATTTCTAATTACAGGTTTCCGAGGGATTGACTTTGTACATGACAACACAAGTAATGTTATCACAAATAGTATTAACTTATTCTTCATAAGAACTTTGTAATTCATTTTTATATGTTAGTACGATTTCTAAAAAATTATTAATTGTATCTTTTAATGATATTTCACTCCTACCTCCGGCAGCATTTTCATGACCGCCACCGTTAAAATGATTTCGGGAAAAATCGTTTACTGAAAATTTTCCTTTTGACCGTAAAGACATCTTAATAATACCTTGTTTTTTATCTTCAATAAAAATTACTGCAAAAACAATACCCTTTAAAGATAATCCATAATTTACAAAACCTTCGGTATCACCTTTTTTAAAATCAAATAAATTCATCTCTCTTTGAGATAATGTAATATAAGCAGTTCTACACTCTTCTAATATCTTTAAATTTCGCAATGCCTTACCTAATAATTGTAATCTGTTAAATGAATTTGTATCGTATAAACGATTGTGAATTTTAGTATGCTCAATGTTTTTATCAATTAAATTCGCAACAATTTTATGAGTGACACTAGAGGTAGAAGGGTATTTAAACGAACCCGTATCAGTAACAATACCTGTATATAAACAAGTAGCAATAGTTGTATCAATACTATCTACAACATTCATTTTTTCAAAAAAATGGTAAATCATTTGACTTGTTGAAGAAATTGAAGCGTCTGAATACATATAAGTAGCATAATCATCTGGTTGTTCATGATGATCAATCATAATATATGTAGCAGAAACATTTTCAAGTACCTCTTGCATAGCTTTTCCTACTCTATGTAAAGCATTAAAATCTAATGTAAAAATAAGTTCAGCTTCATTGAGTAATTGAGTCCCTTTTATAGCATCATTTTCAAATACTATTATATTCTCTTGAGAAGGTAACCATTTTAAAAAATCAGGGCAATCGTTAGGCGACAAAACACTAACATTATGTTTCGATTTTAATAAGAAATGATATAAGGCTAAGCTTGAACCATAAGCATCTCCATCAGGGTTTCTATGCGATACTATTGCAATTTTTTTTGGAGTTGATAAAAGATCCTTTATATGTGCTATTTCATTATTATTCATTGAGTGCGAATATACAATAAATTAATAGTTGGTAATGCTGAAATAATTAATTTGGAGCTTCAGTCTTATACATAAATAATTCAATTTATTAATGACAAATTTTATAATTAAATTGGCATAACTTATAAGTTAAGTGGTTCATAGAAAACCTTTTTAGAAAGTTTGCCTTAAAATATTAATAGAAGGATAACTTTGTCTTGTCATAAAAACTACTATTTTTGCACCTCATTATAAGAAAACTATAAAATGACAATAAATAGAACGTTTACAATGCTTAAGCCGGATTCAGTTGAAAAAGGTAATATTGGAGCTATTTTAGAAAAAATTAATGCTGCCGGGTTTAGAATAGTAGCAATGAAGTTAACCCACATGACCAAAAGAGACGCTAAAGCATTTTATGCTGTTCATAACGAAAGACCCTTTTTTGGCGAATTAGTTGAATATATGACTCGCGGACCGGTTGTTGCTGCAATTTTAGAAAAAGACAATGCGGTTGAAGATTTTAGAGCTTTGATAGGTGCTACAAATCCTGAAGAAGCTGCAGAAGGTACTATAAGAAAATTATATGCTGCTTCAATTGGCGAAAATGCTGTTCATGGTTCTGATAGTGATGAAAATGCTGCTATAGAAGGTGCATTCCATTTTTCAGGACGTGAAATGTTCTAATAATTTTTTTTAGAATCTATAGTTAAAGTAAAAACGCCTCGAATTATCGAGGCGTTTTAATTTTTATACTTTAATGTTTAGTATCTAATTGCTTTTTTACTTACTTCAGCACCATTATCAAATGTTGCATTTAATATTAGTACTGTACCTTTTTTAATTGTACTTGTATTAATACTAAAATTACTATCATTAGGTTTACTATCAATTAATAGTCTACCCATCATATCATATACTTTAAGGTTGGTAATTACAGTAGATGACCTTAATTGTAAAGCACTATCTTCATTGGTCACAATAAAATTATTGTTTAACTCTAAATCATCAATGTTTAATACTACGCTAGTAAATTGTAGTGTAAATCTATCGGGAAAGTTACCGCTTCCATCAATTTCAAATTCATAGTCAGCTAGTTTTAAATCATGTACAACACCCAATTCTTTATCAACTATATATACGTCGTTATCATTTAAAGCACCTTCTATATTATCAATACTGATTTTATAGGTCATTAATTGATTTATATAAGTATCAAATCCTAAAGTCACTTTTTTATCAATATTAAAATTAGATAGACCTTGTATTGTATATTTAGCACTATCAATTGTAGAGTAAAAACTAATCCATGAAGCACTTACTTTTTCACCATCATAACCTCTGTCTATACCATCAGTTGCTTGATCAAAAAAGCCAACTAAAAGTTGATTAAATGCTCCACCGGTACTACTTTCAACATTTAACCAAATTCTATCTTTTTCTTCTGTAACTATATTTTTAGTATCAGGTGCTCTAAAGAACTGGTTGTTTTCATCTTTTAGACGCATATCATTTTGGAAAAATATTCTATTATCATCAATCCCTAAATGTCTAATGAAAAACCCTTGACCTGAACCAATATTTCTAGTTGGTGTAGTAGATCCTGATCCTGATCCAGATCCAGTACCAACACCCCCAGTTAAATTATAAGTTGCATAATCATCTCCTAAAAATTCGCCTGATGTACCACCAGATATTGGCGTGTGATGCGTCCATAACCAAATTGTACCACTCATATTATTATTATTAATTTCATCATTATCATCTAATAATATAAATCTTTCGATATCAATTGCAGACGGATATGGGTTTCCAATTAGGTTATAATCGTCTTCAGAATCAGCATTATTGTTAAAGATAATTGATTTTTCTATGGTTCCATTATGTGGAGTCCCCGAAAATATAACATTATGTGTGCCAATTGTACCCACTGGAGCTTCAGCTATGTATCCTGTAGCTACAACCATACTACCAGAGGCAACATCCCATTCTTCATTTGCAGTATCAAATTCAAAAATTCTATTTGGATCAACTCCTGAAAAAGCACTTCCAATAGTTGTACTTACAGGCGCGGACCAATAGGTAAAATCTCTAAAATTATTCAACGTTGTTGAACTTTCATTCTTTTGAATACTTCCGGTAATAATTCCATCTGGATTAACAGTAATTAATGACTCGGTATCTCCAATAGTAACAGATCCATTAACTGTTAAATTATTTTCAACTAAAACATAATTTGTACTTCCACTATTTAAGGTAACAGAACCATCTACAGTTAAATTGCAAGATTCAAAAGAAGCACCACTATAACTACCACTAATAATAGCATCTTTAGTTTTATCGGGTATACTATTACTCCAAGAAGACGTCCATGTAGTTAATCCTACAGTTTGTGTACCTAATTGTATATTAGTATTAGCAACTGCATTATCAACTTCAATAAGTGTTAATTCTATATATTGATTATTATCATAGTCAATAGTTACAGGGTCATATATAATAGTAGGCACCTCAGTTGTACCACAACCTTTAATCAGTGAAGTATCTGTACCCCAATTAATCGCTACTGAAACTCCTACATCCCCCATAATATCAATTCTATCATTATAAGTGTTTGAACCTGCACTGATAGATATTAAAATAATGTCATTACCGGTAAATTTACAAACTTCAGTATCAATAACTGAGGCTGAACCTAAATTAGTTAATGATGCTCCACTCCTTCTAAAAAGTACGACTTCACCAGAGGTTAAAGCGGGAATAACAACAGATTCATCTGGGCTGTTAGTAGCTATACCACCTACAGTAGTTCCATTTAAATCTTCAAATAATGCTAAATGATAAGCACCTGCTAAGCTTCCAGTTGCTGAAATATTTTTTACTTCAATCCAACTATCATCATTAGCAGCATCACTACCTTCATAATATTGAGTAATCATCAATTGATTACTACCACCAACAGTAACTTCAGTAGCTAAACCGATAATATCAAAAGTATAAGGGTTATTAGACGTATCAGAATTATCTATTTCTATAGTAGCATTTTTAACACCAATTGTAGTAGGATCAAAAGTAACCGTGAAAGTTACTGAATTACCTGGAGTAATAGTTGTTGGAGATGGATCAACTGTAACAGTAAAATCACCCGCATCTGGGCCTGTTATATCAACAATAGGTGACAAGCTTGTTAATAACAAATCTGTATTACCATTATTTTCAATTGTATATGTTATAGATTTACCTCCAGCAGTAATATCTTGAGATCCAAAATCTGTATCATCAGCTAAGTCTGGTGTTATATCTCCACTTGCTATCAATACACCATTACCTAAAACATCCATATCAGGAGTAGCGACTATACCATTACCTAAAACTTGGTAACCAAAATTCGCATCGTTATTGAAAATTACAATTGTGGCTGATATCGTTGCAGGTGCAGATGTGGGTCCAAAAATGACTTCAAATGTAAAAGAAAAACCTGGATTAATATTAAATGGAAAAGTTGTTCCCGGTGGTAAATTCACACTAAAATCAGTACTTCCTGTTAATCGAACTATATTTGTTATCTCTAAAGCTGCACTACCAGTATTAGTAATGGTATAATCTCTAGTAAAAGTCTCAATATTTTCCACTCGATCTCCAAAATCGGTATTATCACCTGAAGAAGTTGAGCCTGTTACTAATAAACTATCATCACCTCTTACTTCAATACTAGGTGTAGCTACATCGCCAGTACCTACTATTTCAAAGTAATAATTCTCGACTAGAAAAGTAGTATTATTTAAAACTTCTAATTGAACAGTAGCACTATGTGCTCCACTCGCTAAAGGAGTGAAATCTACAGTAAAATCTGATGTTGTACCAATGCCAGTTATATTAAATGGGATGGGTGCATTTTGAGCAAAATCTCCAGTTATATTAGCAGCTGTGATTGAAAGTGTTGCGCCAATAGCACTAGTAAAAGTATATGTTTGAGATTCAGTACTTCCTATTGATACCGTACCAAAATCTGTACCTTCTGCTACAGATGGAATATTAGTAGTTGGTAAAACATCTGAATCATCTATTAGTGTAAGTGGGCTACCACCACTTACATTACCAAAAGTATTTTGAGCATAAGTAACCCCTACTGAAAATAGAAGTATAGTAAATAGAGATAGTAAATTTTTCATCATAATCTTATTAAAGTTAGCGCCTTAAGTGACTTTTTCTTGAATGCGCAAATATACATATTATATAGTTATTTAAATCAGTTTAACGTTTTTAATCAACGTTTTATTTAGTTTTTTATTTAGTAAATTAACAATTTTATCTTTCCCATAGCTTAATTCCTCTCTTAATACCGACGAAGTAAGCTTTATAATTAATGTACCATTTTTAAACTGCACCTCTTTTGTATAGCTTATAACACCATTACCCATAACAGTTTTCCAAGCTTCTTTTATTGCCAATAAATCTATTCCTTTTTGCAATTTATTATCTTGTAAAACATTATGCATCAGGTCATTAATTGATAAAGATTCTGTGTTTCTTTTATTTGTCATTTTATTGTAATACAAACATTTTATAAGGTTGTTTTGTCTTTTTTATCACTTTTTCTGTTCTATCAGTATGTGTATCGGTGATAAAAAGCTGTCCAAAATTATTATCATTCACCAACTCAATTATCTGTGAAACTCTTTTTTCGTCTAATTTATCAAAAATATCGTCCAAAAGCAAAATCGGAGTCAATTTCGACTGCATTTTTACAAAATCAAACTCAGCAATCTTTAAAGCGACTAAATATGACTTTTGTTGCCCTTGAGATCCGAATTTTTTAATAGGATATCCATCTATAGTATATAACAAGTCATCTTTATGAATTCCTACTGATGTATATTGTAATAATCTATCTTTATCTAAACTATTTATAAGTTGTTCTTCAAAATCAGCATGCTCTAATTGGGTTTTATATAAAAAGTCTACCTTTTCATCTATATTACTAATATGTTGATATCTCTCTTTAAAAATAGGTGTAAATTTTTCAAAAAACATTTTTCTCTTTTGGTAGATAGGTTCACCAAACTCTATCAATTGTTTATTATAAATTTCAATATTTAAAATGTCAAAGGTATGATTTAAGGCAAAGTATTTTAATAGTGAGTTTCGTTGAGAGAGCACTTTGTTGTAGGCTATTAAATGTTGTAAATATATCTTATCTGATTGTGCAATAACACTATCCATAAATTTACGTCTAACAATACTGCCTTCAATAATTAAATTAGTGTCATTGGGCGATATAATCACTAATGGAATCAAACCAATATGTTCAGATAGTTTTTCATATTCCTTTCCATTCCTTTTTATTACTTTCTTCACTCCTTTTTTTATACTACAACTAATTAGCTCTTCTTTATCATTAACATTAAAAACACCTTCAATTAAAAAAAATTCTTTATCATGCTGTATGTTTTGTGTAGCTATACTATTAAAATAACCTTTTGTGAAAGCCAATTGATAAATAGCATCTAAAACATTTGTTTTACCTACACCATTATTACCAATAAAACAGTTAATTTTAGCATTGAATTCAAAAGTAGCCGAATCAAAATTTTTATAATTTACTAAGGCAATTTTTTTTAGATACATATTAAAAAAGTCTATCTGTACAAAAAAACAAAATTTACATTAATTTTAACGATATTTTTTAAATAAAAAATTATATTTTTGCGCACACAAATTTTGATACTAAAATGGCAACTTACAAAAAAAAAGGCGGATTAAAGAAAGATAAAGTTTCTAAAATAGAAGAGCAGAGTACTACAGCCGAAGTATTTAACACATTAGATGATACTGCTTCAAAATCAGAACAATGGATTGAAAAAAACAGCAAACCATTATTTACAGGTTTAATAGTAATTTTAGCTTTAGTTTTAGGGTATTTAGGATATAACAAATATATTCAAGAGCCTAAAGAAAAAGAAGCTGCAAATGAATTAGCTTATCCAAAAAGTTTTTTTGACCAAGCACAAACCAGTACAGTTGAAGTAGATTCATTATATAGTTTGGCATTACATGGTGCTGATGGTAAATATGGATTATTAGATATTATTGATAATTATGGTAGTACCAATGCAGGTAATCTCGCTAAATATATGGCTGGAATTTCGTATTTAAAAATGAGGGATTATCAAAATGCTATTGAACATTTAGGTAATTTCTCAACAGATGATGAAATTTTAGGTGCATTAGCCAAGGGTAATATTGGTGACGCATTCTCTGAAATTAACCAACCTGAAGAAGCTTTAGAGTATTATATAAAAGCGGCTAATTTTAAAAGTAATGATTTTACATCACCAATATATTTATTTAAAGCCGGTAATATTGCAATGGATTTAGGTAATTATAAAAAAGCGGAAGAATTATTTACAAAAGTTAAGGAAGAGTATTCAAAATCTGATGAAGGTAAAAAAATTGATATTTATATTAATAGAGCTCAATTGGCTACTCCAAAATAAACTCTTATGGCTTCCATAAATTTATCAGCATACGATAAATCAGAAATCCCAAATGCGAAACATCTTCGATTTGGGATTGTTGTTTCTGAATGGAACAGTTCAATTACCGAAAACCTTTTTAATGGTGCTAATCAAACTTTACTTGAAAATGATGTTATAGAAAATAATATTATGCGCTTAAATGTACCAGGAAGTTTTGAGCTCATTTATGGTTGTAAGCATCTTTTAAAAAAGGGAAAATTCGATGCTATTATTGCAATTGGTTGTGTAATACAAGGTGAAACCAAGCATTTTGATTTTGTATGCGAAGCGGTCTCTCAAGGAATTAAAGACCTTAATATACAATACGACATTCCAACAATCTTTTGTGTATTGACAGACAATACACTACAACAATCAATTGATCGTTCTGGCGGGAAATTAGGTAATAAAGGAGTAGAATGTGCTATAGCCGCCATAAAAATGGTAACATTACAATAGTTTAGTTATGGAATTATAAACAAAATTTGACCATTTTTTTTTATTTTAGTATTTTTGGCTAAACTCATTAATTGGTTTGATTTTTGTTGTTATTAAATTATACAATCTTATTGCTTTTTGATAAATTATGGGGGTTTTAAAACGTACAAATAAAAAATTTGAATATAATCCTAGATATTATAAAGGGGAAGGGAATCCATTTCAAATTGAACATAAATTTGATAAATTTAGAACTACAATAGGAAAAAATAAAGGACTTAAATCAAAATTTACTAAGGCCATTGAAGAATCTAAAAATTCTAAAGATAAAGGATTTAATAAAACAATATTAATTATAATTGCTATTTTAACTCTAATTTTTCTTTATATCATAGATTTTGATTTGTCAATTTTCTTAAAAAAATAATGTCAGACATCATTCAACTACTTCATGATAATGTTGCCAATCAAATTGCTGCCGGCGAAGTGGTACAACGCCCTGCATCTGTTGCTAAAGAATTACTTGAAAATGCTATTGATGCAGGTGCAACCCAAATAAAACTACTCATTAAAGAAGCCGGAAAAGCACTTATTCAAGTTATTGATAACGGTAAAGGAATGAGTACCACTGACGCTAGACTTTCGTTTGAACGTCATGCGACCTCAAAAATACGGTCAGCAGAAGATTTATTTAATTTACACACTAAAGGTTTTAGAGGTGAAGCATTGGCTTCAATTGCTGCGGTTGCCCATGTTGAATTAAAAACAAAACAAGCAGATAAAGAATTAGGTACTCATATTAAAATTGAAGGAAGTACCATTCAATCACAAGATGTGATTTCAACACCTGTTGGTACAAGTGTTTCTGTAAAAAATTTATTTTTTAATATTCCTGCCAGAAGAAATTTTTTAAAATCAAATTCGGTTGAAATTCGTCATATTATGGATGAATTTCATCGAGTTGCATTAGCACACCCTACCATTTCATTTGCTATTTACAATAATGATAGGGATACATTAAACTTAAAAAGTAGTAATTTAAAACAACGTATTGTAGCTGTTTTTGGTGGTAAAACGAATGAGAAATTAGTCCCAATTGATGAAAATACAGATATTATAACAATAAATGGGTTTGTATCGAAGCCAGAATTTTCAAAGAAAAAAAGAGGAGAACAATTCTTTTTCGTAAACAACAGATTCATAAAAAATGGTTATTTACATCATGCAGTAATAAATGCTTTTGACGGTTTATTAGCACCAGGTTATCATCCATCCTATTTTTTATATTTAACCGTACCACCACATACTATTGATATTAATATACATCCTACCAAAACGGAAATAAAATTTGACAATGAGCAGTCATTATATGCTATTTTACGTTCAACTATCAAACATAGTTTAGGGCAATATAATGTTGCGCCGGTATTAGATTTTAATAGAGATGCGACCATGGATATTCCTTATCATTTTAAGGATAAAAAAACACTAACTACTCCTCAAATTAAAGTAGACCCGAGTTTTAATCCTTTTGAAACCGAAAAAAAATCAAGTTCCTTTAAAAAACAACAACCAGCAAATTGGGAATCACTTTATGTAGGTACTGATACTAAAGAAATTAATATCGAAAACATAGAGGTAGATGCTCAGATAGTTACTAAAGAATTATTTGATGAAGCCGACAATCAAATAACAAATAAAACCTATCAAATCCATCAAAAATATATATTAAGTGTTGTAAAGTCTGGTGTACTTTATATCAATCAAAACTTAGCACATCAACGTGTTTTATATGAAGATCTATTGACAAAAATGACCGTTGAAGATACTTCTAGTCAGCAATTATTATTTCCGCTAGAATTAACGTTTAATTTACCAGATATTAATTTATGCAGAGAAATTAAATCAGATTTAGAGAGTGCAGGGTTTCAATTTACATCTATTGAAAATGACATGATTATTTTAAACGGAATTCCAGCAAATGTAAAACAAAGCACACTTCAAACATTATTTGAAGAACTCTTTGAAACCTTAAAAAATGAAGTGCCTAATTCAAGTTTTAGCCAATTAGACACCATTGCAAAAAGTCTGGCAAAAAGTCTAGCAATAAAAAACGGAACAAAATTAACGAACAGAGAACAAGAAGAATTACTCGGTCAACTTTTTTCATGTAAAGAACCTAACCACTCACCATTTGGTAAAAGAGCATTTATTACGCTTTCACAAGATGAAATTCAACTTAAATTTGATAATTAACACCCTTAAATAACTGATTAACAATGGGAAAATTAACCGATGCTATTAAACATTTAATTATTGTAAATGTTCTTTTCTATGCAATAACTTATTTTGCACCAAGTATG
Organism: uncultured Flavobacteriaceae bacterium; assembly: GCA_964536675.1. GTDB lineage: Bacteria > Bacteroidota > Bacteroidia > Flavobacteriales > Flavobacteriaceae > Aureibaculum. The sequence continues at coordinate 949 of CAZHYX010000034.1, read as the reverse complement.
GAAGAAAAAATGAAGGAATTATTTGCATTATTTTATCCAACTAGTAGTTATTTTCAGCCTTGGCAATTTGTTACGCATATGTTTATGCATGGAGGGTTAATGCATATTATTTTTAATATGTATGCTTTATGGGCTTTCGGATCACCCTTAGAACAATTATGGGGGAAAAATAAATTTTTCTTTTTCTATTTTTCAGCAGGATTGGGTGCGGCATTAATTTATACACTAGCAAACTATTTCTTTCAAGATTACAATGCGGTTGCAGTTGGTGCCTCAGGTGCCGTTTATGGTGTTTTAGTAGCTTTTGCAATGAATTTTCCTAACGCTAAATTAGCTCTGATTTTCTTCCCGGTACCAATAGCTGCCAAATACTTTATTCCACTTATCGTTTTTGGAGATCTATTTTTTGGTTTTACCAGTTATTCAGTTGGAAATATAGCTCACTTTGCTCATATAGGAGGTGCATTAATTGGTTTTATAATTATGTTATTTTGGAAAAACAATCAGTTCAAACGTTGGGATAAATGATTTAAGCTGGAATTTTGAAATTAGAATACCGAAATAAGCATTAGCAAAATGAATAATTTAAAAGATAAAATACAACATAAATTTAAATCGGCTAACATAGCTGAACAGATTATTTATGTCAATATCTTTGTGTTTGTACTTACATATATAACAAAAGCTGTTTTTGGATTAATGGAATGGGGTGAAAATCCTTTTTTTGACTGGTTTGCCTTACCAGAAAATTTTAATGATTTTTTCTATAAACCTTGGACAATACTTAGTTACGGATTTTTACATGCAGACTTTTGGCATATACTTTTCAACTTGATTATGTTATTCTATATCGGAAACCTATTTTTAGATTTCTTTTCTAAACGTGACTTTTTAATATATTACTTTTCGGGAATTATTTTTGGAGGTATAATATTTATTTTAGGCTATA
>CAZHYX010000033.1:0-15315 GCA_964536675.1 uncultured Flavobacteriaceae bacterium | reverse complement strand
ACTAAAGTAACTGCAATGAAATTGCAGGGTTTTAACCTTTAACTTGATAATAAAAACAATCAATATCTTCTCCAGAAAAATGTTCCTTTAATTTTCAAATCTACATTAATGGTTTTTATACAACCAATGCTCTCATTTTTATATAAACTAATATCAATTAAATTAATTTGTTTACCTCTGATGGCAGTTAACAATTCTTTCATTGAACTTATTTTCCCTGAAGGGTTGACTACTCTTATATTATTAGAACAGAAATTATCTTTAATATCAGCATAGTCAATTTTACCAAGAGCATAGTCTTGTAACATTATTTTTGCATCTTTTCTAGAAAGTTTTATTTTTTTAATTTCAGTTGAAGCTTCAATATCTGGTTTATCAGGTATTTGATTTAATAAAACATTATCAATGGGATCACTTGTAGAGCGCCTTCTTCGTCTTCTTTCATTCTTTTTTGGCAATACATCTATAGTTTTAACCAATGCATTCTTGATATCATCATTTACTATCAATGATATTTTGTAGGTACCTTCTTCTTCAAACTTATATTTAGTAATTTCCGAAATATCATCTACTCTGTCAAATTCTCCAAAACGCCACTCCCATTTTTTTGCAAAGTCTGATGTACATTCAAAAGTAACAAGATCACCCGCCCTAATTTCTTCAGGATAAATAATAGTAGGCACACGATTAAGTTCTGATTTTCTTACATACACCCGTTCTTTAATATATAATTGTCTATTTACCACACAATTATTATTCATTTTTAAAGTAATTGTATATAAACCAACTGAGTCATATTTATGCAGCGTATTAGAGACAAATTCTTTCTTAGACCTATCTCCAAAATCCCATTCCCACTTGTAATTTGCATCACCAAAACTTTTAAACTCTATCAAATTTCCTGTAGTAAAAGATTGTGCAATAATATCAAAACCTACAGCATCACAATTCTCTTGTTTCATATATTTGGCAACCAAAACTCCCATTCCAAATAAAAAAATTATTAAAAAAGAGAAATAAACTTTGCTGTCGTAATGAATTTTTATATTTTTATTTTCCATAAATAGGTTATCTTTTATCTTTAACAAAGTAAAATTAAAATTTTATGTTGAAATTTGTTAGTTATTTAACTATTATTATTTTTATAATTGGAGGATGCTCAAAAAAAGCATATAATACACTGCCTGATAAAACCTTAAACGAAACTGACAGTAAAGTTACAAAAAAGGTACTATTATCTGAAAGTGAACGTAATAAAATAGCTTCTATTGTAGAGGTAGCACCAAAAAAAATAGTGAATGATAAGTTATACGCGCTAATTTATAAATGGCTTAGAGTTCCATATTTATATGGTGGAGAGGATAAAAATGGTATTGATTGCTCAGCTATGACAAAAGAGGTTTTTAATGAAGTTTATAATATTGAACTCCCAAGAACATCTGATCAAATGTTTTGGTCTAAAAATGTAAATAGATTTAAAAAGAAGCGTTTTTTAATAGAAGGTGATCTTGTGTTTTTTAGAATTGATAAAGAAAAAACAATTTCTCATGTAGGTGTTTATCTTCAAAACAATAAATTCTTTTCATCTAACGTTAGTGGTGGAGTACAGATTGCAGATTTAAATAGTCAATATTGGGCTGAGCGCTACATAGCTTCGGGGAGAGTCAAAGCAAAACAAATAAAATAAAAGTCATTATACTTAAAATACTTTGGCAATAATAGTTGACTAATAGTACATATAATACACTAAATGTAAGTTTTAGATAAATAAAAAATGCAAAAAAATCTAATAGATAGTGATTTAAAAAAAGAGTTAGAAAGCCTTGATTTTGATATCAGGGCCGAAGCTTTTTTTGTAAATTTTTTAAAAGATTATAATATTCATTATAAATTTCAAGATTTTTTTGAAAGAGGCTATAGTAAAGATATCAAAGATATAAAGGCAAGTAATGGCGCAATATCAAAAACTCATTATGCTTACTTAACCAAATTAGGGTTTTATGATATATTTCCGGAAATTATTTTTCATACATCTAATAATGCCAACTACACACAAGAAATGGTTAATCATTATAAGGAAAGAAAAAAGCAAGAGGTATTTGCAAAAGATTTTTTTCAGCCTTTAGAAAATGAATTGTTCAGCTATTCTTTAGATACTGAAAAACAAGAAACCGATATTACGAGTGCATTAGGTGATCGTGAGTTTTTAATATTACTCAATAGAATATGGAATATTGATCAAAGTTTACCTTACGACATGATGGCTAAGGTATTTAAATTTATCCCTTTTATTCATAAAATTTCGGGTAATATTGAAGCTATTCGCTATATGTTAGAGAATATCTTTAATGAAAATATTTCTATTACCGAAACACCTGTTCATATAAACGATACATCATTAGAAGATAATGAACTTCGGCTTGGTGACAATTTTGCGCTAAAATCATCAAATATTACTTATTTAAAAAAGTATACTTTTACCATTAATAATATTAAAAAATTAAATAGCATTACTGAATATTTTAATAATGGTAAAATTAACAAAATAATATCCTTATTTTTAAATTTTACCATTCCGTTTGAAAACGATTTTGAAATAACCTTTACCATCCCACCTTCAAAACAAATGTTTGTTTTAGATGACAAACCATACACTGGAAGAATCAATATTTCAACCAAATTAGCATAAAAATAAACTATGAAAAGATACCTTAAATACCTTTTTTCTCCCGAAGTATTATTTCCAATGTTAATAGCATTAGTAATATGTCTTATAGTAATTGGTTTTTTTTCTGCTAAAGTAAAAGGATTTAAAGAAGTTCGTAAAAAGTTTTTGTATTATGTACTTTTAAATATTATTATAACTGCAATTTTTTTTCTGATAATTTATAATTTAAAGCAGACAACTATAATGTTTAGGTATTTAGCATTAAACATTTTTTTTATAATAACAGGTAGTATACATGTATATCTCTATAAAACTTTATTTAATTCACTAAAAACAAAAAAAATACATATAGAAATTATTCTTGTAATTATAACCTCCCTTTTTTTAACAATTGCGTTGTCATTATTGATAGCCTATAACAATGACTTTACTTATTTATTTGATTTTTATATTACGGTATTAGCTTTTATTTTTCCTACATTAGTATATATACTTTATAATACATCTATATCAATACCTACAGCTATATATGATAAATGGTATTATCCTTTAACAAAGAAATATCAAATAGCAAGTATTAATGAATTTAAGAACATGGTAGTATTAAATTTATTCTTTTATAAAGATGACCAAGAAACTCACTTGACAAAATTTAAAGTAAAAGCGCCTAAAAATATGAATTTTGGAAGACTATTTTATTTCTTTATTATTGAATATAATGAAAAAAATCCAGGTCAAAACGTAAAAATATTAGATGAAATTAAAGACCCTTATGGATGGTGCTTTTATTCAAAACCAAAATGGTATTCAAAAACAAAACGTATAAACAGTGATTTAACTGTTGAGAATAATAACTTAAGAGATAATGACAGTGTTATGTGTCAAAGAATACTAGTAGAAGAAGGTAAAAATAGTTCTGAAGAACAAAATAATTAATAAATTATGATAGAAGATATTAAACATTTTAGGGTAAACTGGATTGATGGAATGAAAATTTCTAAAGACCATTTTAATGATTTGCAAAATTATGCACAAGAAATTGTAAAAGATGCAACAAGTGTTTTTTTAAAAAAAGATAATTATGGCTTAATATCTTCACATTTATCTCAAAGTCATGAATATAGTGTCAATATTGATGTGCATAAATATTTCTATACAAAGATTAAGAGGTATAGCTCCAAATGGTGCAAGGGTTGAAATAAACTCTAAAACGTTAAATGTAGAAGAAAATTTACCTTTTCAAGATATTGTTGATGAAAAAATTGAAGAAGGTTATATAATGATTACACAAAACCCTGGTCAAAACACTGCTTTTGGTGAGCAGAATTTAGAAGAAGTTCCGCCAAGATCTCCTTATTTGAATAACTCTTTTTTATTCTCTTTTGTTGATGCAAAAAATATAGTAACTTCAGGAGTTGTACCATTTCAAATTCCTATTGCTAAAATTAAAAAAGAAAATGATTTATGGGAAGTCAATGATAATTATATTGCACCTTGTATGACTGTTGCTGCAGATTCTAGATTAATTGATTTTTATATTTATACTGATACTTTTCTAAAAAAAATGGAACGTTGTTCTGTTAAAATAGTACAAAAAATAATTATAGAAGAACACACCAACCCTATTGCCGATATTATTCAAATTATATGTACACAATTACTTAATTTTTTAGGAGTCAATATAACTCAATTAGTTTCTGAGAAACATCAAAATTCTCCTAAAAAAATTATTGAAATAATTATGAGTATGGCGCGTATTATGAAAAATCATATTGATACTTCATCACCTGAAAATAAAGAAATGCTACTTATATATTTTGGAGAATGGACTGACCTTACCGGTGGTGATTATGAAAACCTATTTACCAAAACTATTAATTTAGAATATCAACATTATGACATTAATCTTTCACTAGAAATGGTCAATAAATTTATGTTTACCCTAGATAAATTATTTACTATTTTAACTGAAGTTGATTATATAGGTAAAAAGAAAGATTCTGGCATTTTCGTAAATGAAAATATAGTAAGAGATAATGATAGTTCACCAACATTTTTGACTGACTAAAATAAAAATATGGAAATTTTAAATAAAAAAGAACGAAGAAATTCTTTTCTTTTATTCTTATTAATACTAATTATAACGTTGGGCACCTTAATGTTAGGTGTATTCTTTAATAATAAATTACCTTGGAAAGAAAACGCTATTTTAAGAAAAGAAAATAAACAAGTTCAATATGAACTAAATTACCAAGTTCGTTTTGCTCAAGAATTAAAAATATTAAATAAAGCATTAGACTCTTTAGGCAAAGCTACTGATGGGTTTTTTTTTATTGAAAAATCTATTAATTCTGATTTGGTAGATTTAAGAAGAAGAATACCTAAAGATTCATTAAAAAATTATAAATTATATGATGATATAGTGTTGAATTATAAAAGACTTTTAGATGCTAAAAGTATTATTAAAAAGATGGGGAATTCTAAAGATCAAATCAATAAATTAAATGAAACTATTCAAGAATATGAAAAAGATATTGAAGATCTTGAAAGAGCATTAGAACTAAGTAAACGTTTAAATAGAAATTAAAAAAATAATACTTAATGCTTGACGATATTGACAAAGCAATACATATTGCAAAACAGATTGCAAAAGAACATAATCATGCTAATTTTTCTCCGGCACACCTAATCAAGGCATTATTACATAATGATTTTGGACTGCTTAGATATCTTCATAACTTAGATATTGATGTTTATTATATAGATGAATGGGCTGAAGTACATATAGAAAACCACCCAAAATCTTCTAATAACTCTATGACTATAGAAAGTGATAGTAATGTTAATGCAATCTTAGAAGAAGCTCTGAATATAGCAGGCCGATTAGAAGGGGAATATATAGATTTATTATCGGTTTTTATAGCTACTATTACACCAGGTGTAGGTTTTTCTTATGACCAATTAAAAACATTACCAATTACCCATACCACTTTATTAGAGCAAACAGCAATTACATCAGGAAATGATTCAATAAACAGTACTATTTTACCACCTGTGCAACACAAAAAAAATAGTGATGCATTAGCTAACTACTGTATCAATAAAATTGATCAAGTAAAAGATAATATCTATGAGAATATATTTAATAGAGATAAGGAGCTAAAACTAATGGCAGAGATTTTAAGTAGAAAATCAAAGCCACATGTAATCCTAAATGGAGAGTCAGGAGTAGGGAAAACGGCATTGATAAATAAATTTATACATTTAGTCTATAATAAGAAAATATTAACTCAACTTGAACTGGTCAATTTCTACGAATTAAATATACCTTCACTTTTTGCAGGAGCTTCATACAAAGGAGAAGTTGAAGATAGACTTCAAGCAATTTTTTCAGCATTGAAAGCTTATGAAAAGCCTATATTTTTTATAGATGATATTCATATTCTCTTTGATAGTGACACAGCGAGTACCAATACTGCAAATCTTATAAAAGATGAGCTTACTAAAGGAGATATCACTTTTATAGGAACAACCAGTATTGATGGCTATCGAAAAAATATAGCCTCAGATAATACTATAGAACGAAGGTTTCAACCAGTTATATTAGATGAACCAGTTTTTGATCTTTGCTTTAGAATTGTAAAAAGTGTAGCACAAGAGTATGAAAGTCACCATAAATTAAGTATTAGTGATACTACTATTAAAGAATCTATCCGTTTAGCAAAACGTTATTTAAAAGAGAAAAGTTTACCAGACTCAGCTATTGACCTTTTAGATAGAACTATGGCGGCTGTAACAATTTCAAATCAATCAATAAAAAGTGATTTAGAAATATTTAAAAATAGACTTATCAAAATTGAAAAAGAGATAAATAAAGAAAATGAACTAATTAAAGAATTAGATTGGTTATATACAGATATTAAAAACATATTAAGCCTTCTGGTACTAGAAAAAGTTGATCAAACCGGTTTACCAAATAGTGCTGACAGTAAGGTAAAAAAGAAACATATTACTGACCTTTTAAATCATTTAGAAGATATTAGTAAAGAAAGTAAAGAAGAGCTTTTACAAGAAGATATAGCAACCATGGTATCTGTAATTACAGGTATACCTGCAGGAAAAGTAAAAGTTGAAGAAAGAGATCGCTTATTACAAATAGAAGACACCTTAAAAAAACGTGTGATAGGTCAAGATTTTGCAATTAAATCAGTTGCAGATGCTATTGTAGAATCTAGATCTGGGTTATCAAAAGCTGGTCAACCAATAGGGTCATTTTTCTTTTCAGGTCCTACAGGTACCGGTAAAACTGAGCTAGCAAAAGCATTGGCTGAATTTTTATTTGGAGATGAAACAGCTATTATTCGGTTTGATATGTCAGAATTTAAAGAAGAACATTCTGCGGCTTTATTATATGGAGCACCTCCCGGATATGTAGGCTATGAAGAAGGTGGTGTTTTAGTGAATAAGATTCGTCAAAAGCCTTATGCAATTGTATTATTTGATGAAATAGAAAAAGCACATCAATCAGTATTTGATGTCTTCCTTCAAATATTAGATGAAGGTACCATTCATGACAGGCTTGGTAAAGAAGGTGATTTCTCAAATGCCGTGATTCTATTTACTTCTAACATTGGGTCAGAATATATCATCTCTGTTACCGAAAAAAATATACTGCCATCAACAAATGAACTATTAGATATTATGTCTAATTATTTTAGACCTGAGTTTTTAGGAAGATTAACCGAAATAGTTCCTTTCTTACCAATTACTAAAAAATATGTACCTCAAATTTTTGAATTACATTTGAAAAAAGAGCTATTAAACCTTACCAAAAAGTTAGGGTTTAATTTAGTATTAACCGATGAAGTAAAAAAACACTTGGCACTAAAAGGTTTTTCTCCAAAATATGGTGTACGACCATTAAAAGCTATTATACGTAGTGAATTGAAAAAACCACTGGCAAAAATGATAGTTTCAAATAAAATTCCAAAATCAAAAACAATTAAAGTTACGTTGAAAGATGGTGAGTTAGTTTTTAAATAAGTAAGTCAAATACTTAAAAAATAGCATAATGAATAAAAGTTATTATAAAGTCCCATTTAATTTTAAAAATTTCTTTGAACAAAAAGATTTAAAAAAAATTACATTAAAGGAATCAATATCTCAATATATAAGTATTATTATTACTACCGCCTTTAAGGAATATAAGCACGATGATAATTTTGGTAGCGAAATTTGGGAAACTGATTTTGATTTACTGACAAATGTTAATCGATTAAAAGAAAAAATTAAAATTTCGCTTTCTACTAAAATAAAAACATTAGAAAAACGATTAAATAATATAAATGTCAATATTACTTTAGGAGAAAGTGTTGTATCAAACACTTCACAAACAAGATTAAAAAAACAATTAAAAATTGAAATTACAGGTGTTATAAAAAAAACGAATGAACCATATTATTTTACAGGAATGTATTATATCGCTCCATTATCATATACCAACGGCTAATAAATTATTATATCTCTATTTCTATAATACTCTTGATATCATGTGTTGTTTTTCTTAACTGAACCCTATTGTGTAATCTAGATAAAAGTTAAACTGTTAATGAATTTCAGCTTCTTTTTAACACATATCTCTAAATTAAAGGAGTTGCCTTTGGGTGGACTGACTTCACAATTTAAAATGGCTCCGGAACTTAGAAAAAACTATTCTTTAAAAAATATTGAAGCTAAAAATCCTAAAAAATCAGCTGTTTTAGCATTGTTGTATCCTGATAAGAATTTTAATGTAAACCTTTTATTAATGCTTAGGGCAAGTTATAGCGGAGTACATTCAGCACAAATTAGCTTCCCTGGTGGTAAAAAAGAAAAAAGTGATATCAACCTTCAATTTACTGCCTTGCGAGAAACCGAAGAGGAAATAGGGATTTTAAAAAACGATATTACAATTATTAGAGAATTAACCAAAACCTATATTCCGCCCAGTAATTTTTGGGTAACACCATTTATAGGAATACTTGAAAAAACACCTATTTTTAAGACAAACAATGAAGTTAAGAGGCTAATAGAAGTGTCACTAATTGATATACTAGACGAAAATTCACTATCATGTAAAAACTTAACAACCTCGTATATGCAAAACATTGATGTACCTTGCTTTAAATTAAATAATTACATTGTATGGGGTGCAACTGCCATGATATTAAGCGAAATTAAAGACCTATTAAAATTAGTATAATTGCTATCTTTTTGTAAGTTTGTTTGACCTAACCTACTAAGTATCTATGAAATTATATAAGCAAGACCCATTTGGGAATGCATTGTTTATCAAGAAATTTTTGATAAGAATACTGGCATTAATCACACATCAGCGTTATCAAAGTTTTAATAAATTAGAGATTGAAGGTTCTGAAATTATAAGAGATTTACCCGAAACAGGTGTTTTATTTGTTTCAAATCATCAAACCTATTTTGCAGATGTAGTGGCTATGGTGCATGTGTTTAATGCTTCATTAAAAGGAAGGGTTGATTCTATAAAAAATGTAGGATATCTATGGCAGCCAAAATTAAATATTTATTATGTAGCTGCCGCTGAAACCATGAAATCTGGTTTGTTCCCAAAAATACTTTCATATGCTGGTTCAGTTTCAATAGAACGTACATGGCGTAATAAGGGCGAAAATATAAACAGGCAAGTAAAAATGTCAGATGTTAGTAATATTGGCAAGGCTTTAAATGACGGTTGGTTAATTACTTTTCCTCAAGGCACTACCACTCCATTTAAACCTATTAGAAGAGGTACAGCGCATATCATTAAAAAGAATAAACCCATTGTTATTCCTATTGTTATAGACGGATTTAGAAGAGCCTATGACAAAAAAGGGTTACAAGTGAAAAAACGAGGTGTATTACAATCAATGGTTATTAAAAAACCTTTGAAAATTGATTATGAAAATGATTCTGTTGAAAAAATAGTTGAACAATTACAATTTGCTATTGAACAACACCCTTCATTTTTAAAAGTGACACCTATTGAAGAATATGTTAAAGAAGAGGCAGAACTTAATAAAAAGCGTAAATGGCGATGAAGCTGGAAAACCGAAGTTAGAAATATATTAACGTCGGTCTTCTGACATCTAACTTATTTATGCTAACCAAGCTTTCATCATCCAAAGTGTTTTTTCTTGCTCAGCAATAAAATCACTCATTAATGAATTTGTACCTTCATCATCTGCTTCAGCTGACTTATTCAAAATAGCACGTTCAATTTTAATTAGCTCTTCCAAAGAGCGAATAACTAATTGAACAGCTTCAATATCTTTAGATATGTTTTTACCAATAGGAACGGAAGCTATTACTTGATAATCAGCAAAAGTATGTAAGGGAGTGCCTTCAAGTGTCAAAATTCGCTCTGCTACCAAATCAACTTTTTCTTGAGCATCAGTATACAATTCTTCAAATTTAACATGCAACTCAAAAAATGATTTTCCTTTTATATTCCAATGTAAACCCCTTAGGTTTTGATAATATATTTGAAAATCAGCCAGTAATTCATTCAAATCAGTAGTTAATTCATTGATTTTATCTTTCTGTAATCCTAATATCATTGTGTTCATACATCTATTATTTTTAAATTCTTTACAAATTTATTTCAATTTATTCTACAAATACTATAAATATCATTGATAGTTTTTATATTTTTATCATCAAAATTTATACTTAATGACAATTACTCAATTAAAATATGTTTTAGCAGTTGCTGAATATCAAAACTTCACAGTAGCTTCAGAAAAATGTTTTGTAACACAACCTACATTGAGTATGCAAATCCAGAAATTGGAAGATGAACTTAATATTATCATTTTTAACCGAAAAAAAAAGCCAATTCAGTTAACCACCATTGGTGAAAAAATTATTGAGCAAGCAAAAGTAATTGTTGATGAAAGTAATAGAATCAATGATATTGTTGATCAACAAAAAGGATTTATTGGTGGTGATTTCAAACTAGGTATTATTCCAACAATAATACCTACTTTATTACCACTATTTTTAAAAATCTTTGTAATAAAATATCCAAAAGTAAATTTAATTATTGAAGAATTAACAACTAAAGGCATTGTTAAGAAATTAGTTGAAGGACATTTAGATGCAGGTATAGCGGCTACACCTTTAGAGAATGAAGCGATAAAAGAGCGCATATTATATTATGAACCATTTGTAGGGTTTGTACATGACAGTCATAGACTATTTTCAGAAAAACAATTATCAGTTAATGATCTTGTAATTGATGATATTCTATTATTAGAAGATGGGCATTGTTTTAAAGATAATATTTTGAATATTTGTAGCCCTGATGTTTTAAGTTCAAAAAGTTCACCTAGTCATTTTAAACTTGAAAGTGGAAGTTTTGATACACTTATTAAACTATCTAAAGAAGGATTAGGAATGACTCTATTACCCTATCTACATACTTTAGATTTAAAAGAAAATGATAAAAAATATTTAAGAGAGTTCAATACACCAAGTCCTTCACGTGAAGTAAGTATCATTTATCACAAATCACAACTTAAAATTCAATTAATTGAGGCTTTAAAAACTACAATTGACAGTACTATTAAAGGCATAATTTCTTTTAGTGATGTAAAAATTATCAGTCCTTTACAAAAATAAAAAAGGAACTATACTAGCTCCTTCTTAATTTATTTTACGATTGCTAAAGACTTATATAGTTCTGGTCTATTTGCTGTAAAATTATGTAACCATATTCTCAATTCTTCAATTTCATATGGTAACAGTCTCTTAAGAGCTTTTTCTAGTTCTATGCAAAATAATTCGACATTAAAACTAACTTTTTTTAGAACAGTTTTGGTGTACTCAAATATTGCTCTTGCCATTATTAATTTATGAGTTTAAACTATTAAGTTTAGAACGTTAAAGCTAATCAAATATTACAACAAAAAATGTTAAAGTTTTCAGTATTTATTCTAACAAATTGAATGTCAAAAAATTATAATTTTTCTATTTTTGATAGTAATGCACCAGCCTTCTTTTCAAGGTCCGCACTTATACCTTTAAAATGAGCTTTTTTATTATCAATATTTTTAGTATTCACTTTTTCAATTAGTTCATCAAATGTTGTAATTGCTTCATCTATAATTTTTTCTGCTTTATCAGATTTCTTGTTATCTTCTTGTAAGATTTGCCATACATAGCATTCTTCAATAATATCAGATAAAACATAATTAATATCTTTTTTTAAGTTTTTTACACTTGCCATAAATCTTATTTTTAAAATTTGTGCAAATTTAAGTTATTTTACCTAAATATATCTTTTAAAGTCATGTTAAAAATTATCTAATTCATTTTGGTATGCTTTTACAAATAAACCAACATGATACCCGTCTACTAAAGCATGATTGACGGCTATTGCAACGGGCATTATTAGCTTAGCACCTTTTTTAACATATTTACCGAATGCTAATTTAGGTACTGATTCTTTTTTTACCCCAAATAAAGGTTCCTTATGACCTGAAAAATTAAACCAAGTCAAGGCTGAACAGTAAATACAGTCATCTGTATCTTGTTCAGGAAATAAATCGGTTGTAGTTAGTACTCTGTTCTTTTCTGCCTCAAAGTTTTTATTGAATTGGTCAAAGTTTTCATCATAGTGTATAAAAGTGCAACCAAAGGTGTTATCTTCTCTTAGAATAGTTGGTGAAGCATGAATTTTATCATGTATTATCACCTTATTGTCATGAATTCTATACTTAAAATTTTCTACACTATTAATTGCTTTCATACAAGCATGTAAATACAAAGAAAAAAAAGAAAATTCTTCTTTTTTTGCATAATTGAAAGTCTTAGTTACATCAAAATTAACCGTAACAGCAAAATATGGGTCATCAAATTGGCTAAAAAACTGAAAGTGTTCTTTTCTATTCCAGTTTTCAATATCTAAGGTTGTCATACTTCTATAAAAATTTTAATATCTCGTTTAATTTACCAACTGTCATATAATTATTATTATCATTATCATCAATAATTTCATGTGCCCAAGTAATATGAAATGGTACGTGAATAGCCTCTGCCCCAACTTCAAGTAGTGGTAAAACATCTGATTTTAATGAATTACCAACCATTAAAAATTCTGAGGGTTTACAATCTAAATGCAATAATAATTTATTGTAATTATTTGGTTTCTTATCAGTTAAAATTTCAATATGATGAAAGTATTTTACCAGCCTTGATTTTTCTAGCTTCCGCTCTTGATCTAACAAGTCGCCTTTGGTTACTAAAATTAATCTATACTTTGATTGTAGTGTTTTTAAGGTTTGTTCAACACCCTCCAGTAACTCAATTGGTTTTTCTAACATTTCCTTTCCTATTTCAATAATTTGTTGAATAGCTGTAGGGTTAATACTATAATTAGAAAGAACTAATGCAGATTCAATCATTGATAATATAAAACTCTTTACACCATAACCATATAGATGAAGGTTTTTCATTTCAACTATAAAAAGTTCTTGATCGAGCTTATTCTCAGTTTCATACTTAGAAAGTAATTTTACAAATTTATGTTCAGCTTCTCTAAAATAAGTTTCATTGACCCATAAGGTATCATCAGCATCAAAAGCAATTACTTTTATATTTTTATATGTTGTCATTTAATATAAACTTCTAGTAATTTTGAAGTCTTTTCAGATAAAATACTAAACTTCTTTAATATTGCGGGAATTAAAAGTGTTTCTCCTTTTATTAATATTTCTATTTTATCTTCTTCATAATGGAACTCGACGTTTCCTTCAACACACATATAAATGACGAATGAATCTTTATCTGAATGATCAATCTTTATTTTTTTATCAATAAGAGAAATAATATTTGTCGTAAAATACTGACAATCAATAATATTTGATACTTTATTTAATTTATTTTTATAGCTGGTTTTATAGTTCTCTTGAGCAGTATAATCTATGGCTGCTAACGCATCTGTAGTGTGTAATTTTCTGTAATGTCCTCTATCATCTTTTCGATCCCAATCATAAATTCGATAAGTAATATCACTGGTCTGCTGTATTTCGGCTAATAATACACCGGCTCCTATGGCATGTATTCTTCCTGTTGGTATAAAATATACGTCACCTTCATTAACAATATCAACATTTAAAACTTCTAACAATGATTTATTATGCAAATGTTCTAAATATTGATCTGTAGTGGTATCATTTTTAAAACCGACAATTAAACTACTGTCATTATCAGCCTGCATTACATACCACATCTCTGTTTTGCCAAATGAATCATGACGCTCTTTTGCTAATTCGTCATTAGGATGTAATTGAATACTCAAAGCCTCTTTGGCATCAATAAACTTAATTAATAAAGGAAATTCATAAGAGAATTTTTTAAATACTTTTTTTCCAACCAACGCATCTCTATAAATAACTATTAAATTATCTAAAGGCTCTCCTTTTAACACTCCATTAGCGACTTTAGATATATTTCTATATACACCAGAAATCTCCCAACTTTCACCAATATTTGTTTTTTTAGATTTTTTATTGAATAATTCTGCCAGTTTTTCACCTCCCCATATCTTCTCTTTTAAAATGGGTTCAAATTTTATAGGGTAATTTATACTCATTCTTTTATTTCTTTTAGGATATATAAAGACTCTGTTATATGTTTTTCAGCTCCAAACTGACTATTAAAAATATGGGCAATTATTCCGTTTTTATTAATTATATAAGTTACGCGACCTGGCAATAAACCCATTAAGCTACTGGGAACTCCAAAAAGTTTTCTCACTTTATTTTTAGTATCAGCTAATATGGTAAATGGTAAATGGTACTTTTCAGCAAATTTTTTATGTGAAGCAACATTATCAGCACTAATACCAATCACCTCAACATTTAAATCAGTAAAAACTTCAAACTCATCACGAAAAGAACAAGCTTCTTTAGTGCAACCCGGCGTATCATCTTTTGGGTAAAAATAAATAACCATAGCTTTTTTACCACGATATTTTTCAATATCAAAATTATTATTATTTTGATCTTTTAAGGTGAATATAGGTATAGCATCTCCTACTTCTAATTCGTTTGATTGACCCATAATATTCTTAATTATTAAAACTATAAAAATTACTAATAGTAGTGATAAAAATAATTTTTTTCGCATATACAAATATCATCATTTTATATTTACTAACAAGTTAGAGTTTCACTTTAAATGAAAGCCTAACTTGTAATAAAAATAATTCTTATTTTTGTTTTATGATAAACTTTATAAATAACCTTCCAAAAGCGGAATTACATTTACATATTGAAGGCACTTTTGAACCCGAACTCATGTTCTTAATTGCCCAACGAAACAATATTAAAATAAAATATAACTCTATTCAAGAAATAAAAGCGGCATATAAGTTTGATTGTTTACAAGATTTCTTAAATATATATTATCAAGGTGCCGGAGTATTAATTACAGAACAAGATTTTTATGATCTCACTTATAGTTATTTAGAAAAATGTGCGGCGCAGAATGTTAGACATACAGAGATTATGTTTGACCCGCAGACACATACCGAACGTGGAGTCGCTTTTAAAACTGTTATTAACGGAATTACCAAAGCTTGTAATGATGCT
>CAZHYX010000032.1:11679-15411 GCA_964536675.1 uncultured Flavobacteriaceae bacterium | reverse complement strand
TTTTACTACTCTTCTTTAACTGATTCTTTCGGTTCTTCTTGAACAACTTTAAACTGTGTTCTTCTATTCAATTGATGTTTATCTTTACTACAACGTTTACCATCTGCACAATCATTTACTAATTGTGTTTCGCCAAAACCTTGACTTGTAATTCTACTAGCATCAATACCCTTTGAGATAATATAGTCTACAGTAGATTTTGCTCTTTTATCTGATAGTCTCATATTATATGATGCAGGACCTCTAGAATCAGTATGTGATGTCCCTAAAATTTTCATTTCTGGATATGTTTTCATTACATCTACAACTTTATCTAATTGCTGAGTAGCATCTTCTCGAATATTCCATTTATCAAAATCGAAATATATTTTGTCTATATTAACTAATACTTCATCACCTACGGCTTTGAATTCAGTTGATAAATCAATATTTTTCTCTAAAGCAGGAGCATCAATATCATTAACTGTTTTTATCTCTATTTTTTCTTTTAAATATCCCGGGTTTGTACCAACTAAAGTATAAACATTATTACAAGGCACATCAAAACTATATGTTGCGTCATCTTCATGAGCAGCAGTTATTTGCAATTGATTCCCTTCGCTATCTAATATTGAAACCATAGCTCCAGGCAACAATTCTTGTGTATCTTTATCTTTAACTATACCTTTTATTGTTTGTAAACAATCAATGAATACTACTTCATCCTGATTAAAGGAATAGATATCATCATCTCCTTTTCCTTCTTTTCTATTTGAAGAAAAATAACCTTTACGTTGTGTATTATCTAAAATATACGCAAAATCATCTTTTGCACTATTAACAGGCTGGTCTAAATTTATAGGAATAGAAACTGAATTGTCAAAAACTTTACTAGCGTAAACATCTAATCTACCATAACCTTCGTGACCATTTGACGAAAAAAATAAAATATTCTCATCACTAATGAATGGGAACATTTCTCTTTCTTTAGTATTGATTCTATCTCCCATATTTTTAGGCTCACCATAGGTTCCATCTTTATTTATGTCAACTACATAAATATCTGTTTTACCAATAGATTCAGGTCTGTCAGAAATAAAATATAGCTTTGTTTCTTCTTTGTTTAAAGTAGGTAATCCTGACTGAAATTCATCACTGTTAAATGGTAATTTCTGAACGTTAGTCCATTCACCAATTCCATTAATTGAGGCTTTGTATAATTGGATATTATCAAATCCTTCTTTACTTCTTATAGATTTATCTTTACTATTATAATTATTGGCACTAAAGTATACTGTTTTATAATCTTTAGTAAAGGTAACCATAGCTTCATGAGCTTTTCTATTAACATCACCTTCTAAACTTCTTTTGTTCACAATTTGACCTATACTATCAATATCACCTACAAATAAATCTAAAAAAGGCTGGTCATTTTCATTCCAAACTTGTCTAATAATTCTTACTTTCTCATTTGGAGAAGCAAAAATAATTCTATTATCATCTAAAAAGGCAACTCCGAAGTCAGCCTGTTTAGTATTAACATTCAAATTTCTGATACTATGTTTTCCTGGTGTTGTTTGCGCACCAATTAACATTGAAATCAATAATAAACATACAGTAATAATCTTTTTCATTTTTTTAATTTTAATTTTAATAAAAATATTTTATGACAGATATTTGGTGTTAAACCACTAATATATCGGTAAAACATTTACTACAATTATAAATATTAAATATTATAAATCTCTGATTTTTTAGAAATTACCTTCTAAAAAAGAGGAGTGAGATTTAAGAATTGAACGCAAATTTACAAATAAATGTTAAAAATAGATTTATTTTAAGGCTAAAACA
Source organism: uncultured Flavobacteriaceae bacterium (assembly GCA_964536675.1). Taxonomy (GTDB): domain Bacteria; phylum Bacteroidota; class Bacteroidia; order Flavobacteriales; family Flavobacteriaceae; genus Aureibaculum. The sequence goes on along the minus strand of CAZHYX010000032.1, from coordinate 13,581 downwards.
CTTTAATTTAGATGTAAATAGTTGATTTTAAGTAAGTTAAAATGTTTTTTTTACTCTTAATTCCGCATCTATCAGAAGCAATACAGAGAAGCATAAAACACTTATTATTAAAATTGAAGGAATTTGGATATTCTGTATCAAAGAATTACCCAAATCAATTAGGTTATTTAAAGTCATTGAAAGTTTAAAAGCATAACCATTATTTTGTATTGTAGTAGGTTTAGTGAGTAATATATAAATAATAAAACTTACTAAGAATAAAAATATAACACTCCAACTTTTTTTACTGATAATTGGTTTGTAATCAGTAATAGAATTAGTGCTTACTTTTGTCATTATCTTATTAGAAAAATCAGAGCTAGGAACTTCTAAACCATTCTTTTTTAATAATGATGTTAAAATTACATCTTTAAGTATTATGTCATCGGGAACAATATTCACTTTTGCCATCACCTTATCAGTAAAGTTTGATGATGGTGAATCTAAGTTAATACTCTGAAGCAATTTTTTAGTGGTATGTTTTTCTTTATCTGACATTAAAGAATAGTTTTCAATTCCGTTTTTAAAATTTTTGAAAGCTCTTTATATAGCTTTTTACGAGCTCTAAATAACCTGACTTTTATATTGGTTTTTGTCAATCCTGTAATTTCTATAATTTCATCAAATGTATTTTCATTCAAATAAAACAGTGTAATGAGTAAAGCATCTATTTCCGGCAAGGTATTTATTGCTAAAGTAACATACTTTTTTTGCTCTTCAGCTTTTAATAAATCTAATTGCGGAAAAGAAAAATCTATTGAGTGGTTTTCTATTACATATTCATCAATATCAGTCACTTCTAATTTCTTTTTTCTGATCTTAGAAATAGCTGTTCTATACACTATAGTATATAACCAAGTTGAAAATTTTGAATTTCCTTTAAATGTTTGTAACTGTTGAAAGGCTTTAACAAAACTATCTTGTGCCACCTCTTCTGCATCTTCAGGGCTTCTCACAATCTTCAAAGCTATTGTATACGCCATATTTTTATAGCTCTCAACTAAAAAGCTAAAAGAAGACGTATCACCAAGTAATACTTTTTCAATATAAATTTGATCTTTGGTTGGATTCATTTAAATAGTTTGACGCCAACTTTGCTAATAAGGTTACATAAAATGTAATATTCTAATTTTTATTTGGCCTTAGTATCTATCAAGTTAACACTCTTATAGTCTAATTCCCACCCAAAAGTGCTTACCAATTGTTCTATAATTTTTATAGTTTCAAATGCTTTGGTTTTTGCCGATAGAAGTAATTCACTATCAGGTATTTTTTCTTTAATATTTTGTTTTACTTTTTTGTTAAGATCGCTCAAATCTGCCGCCGCAAATTTATTGAAATAGCCAGATTTTACGTCGTAATATTGAATGTCGGTTTCTATACTTAACACTTCAGGTTCAGGAAAATATTCTAAAATCAATTTTTTACTATTGGGGTTTGATTGAAATTTTATTTTCTTCATATCAAAACCGATCAATACTCTAGCATTTGCGGTTACTAGCGCTTTCTTTTTACTAGTTGTCAATTTTAAAAACACTTCTTTTACATCTTCAAAATGCATTATTTCAGAAAAATCACCTTCAACGGTAATCATTTTAGAAACATAACGAATTTTTTCTAGCAAGACCACAGATTGTTCTTCAGTTCTACTTTTTATAAAGCGGTTTTTAAATAAAAAAAACATTGTGCCCAAAAAAATTATTCCGACAATTATTCCTAAAATAAAATCCATTGATTATAATAATTTAATGATTCAAAGATTGTTTATTAATATTTCTTTGCTGAAAAATTTGAGCTAAAGCTCTAATGTTTCCTTGCTCTCAACATTTGACTACGCCGAATACTTTGTTGCACGAAGCATTT
>CAZHYX010000032.1:0-11579 GCA_964536675.1 uncultured Flavobacteriaceae bacterium | reverse complement strand
GTTTCCTTGCTCTCAACATTTGACTACGCCGAATACTTTGTTGCACGAAGCATTTCCCTTTTACCTGGAGGACCTGGCAGGCGCTCTACAGTAAAGCCTACTTTTTGCATAGCACGACGTACACTCCCTTTAGCGGAGTAAGTTACTAAAATTCCGTTTTGTTTTAATGCCTGATACATTTTTTTAAATATACTTTCTGTCCAATGCTCTGGCTGAACACGAGCACCAAAAGCATCAAAATAAATTAGATCAAACTTATCTATTTCATTAATATCTTCAAAAAATTGTTCTTTTTTAATGAGTGAAAAATTAATTGATAGTTGATGTTTTTTATTCCACAGAAGTGAATGCATCTTATTGAAAATTTGCTGTTTGTTTTCAGCCTTTAATACTGTAACATAATTTAATTTTTTAATTTCTTCTTGCTTAACAGGATATGCATCAACGCCTGTATAATCAATATTCAAATCCTTTTGATGAGCTTCTAAATATGTAACAAAACAATTCAGCCCCGTACCAAAACCTATTTCTAGAATCGAAACTTTGGTTTTAGCCTTAAAACAATCTAATCCGTTTTTAATAAATACATGATAGGCTTCTTGAATGGCGCCATGTTTAGAATGATACTGCTCATTCCATTCAGGTAAATATATGGTTGTAGAACCATCAGAAGTTATAATAATCTCACGTTTCAAAATTGTTTTTATAAATTTTATACTATAATAAAATTAGTATCTATCCATGTGTACAGTAATAATTCATACTCTGTATGTAATATTTTATTACAAAACACTAATATTTAGTTTGAAATTAAAATATCTAATATGACATTTTAGAATTTTACCTTAATAATTAAAATAATGCAAGCTATAAAATATAGTTTTAAAATATGTATTTTTGCATTTTATAAATTATCACGATAATGAGTACGGCAATTACAACACAAATAGCTATTGAAAAAGCATTAACGTCTAAAATTTCTGAAGTAGATTTTGACAATTTACCATTTGGTCAAATCACTACTGACCATATGTTTGTTTGTGATTATAAAGACGGTAAATGGCAACAACCTAAAGTTATGCCTTATCAAAATATTAGTTTAGACCCTTCGTCTAGAATTTTTCATTATGGTCAATCGGTTTTTGAAGGTATGAAAGCCTATAAAGACACTGATAATCAAATTTGGTTATTTAGACCTCAAGAAAATCAAAAACGTATCAATATTTCATCTAAGAGATTAGCAATTCCAGAATTTCCTGAAGAGTATTTTATGGAAGGTCTAAAAACACTATTACAAATTGAAAGTGAATGGATTCCTAAAACAGAAGGAAGCTCATTATATATAAGACCTTTTGTTTTTGCTACAGGAAATGGATTTCATGCTTCACCAGCTGATAAATATAAATTTATTATAGCCTGTTCTCCCTCTGGTTCTTATTTCTCCGGAAAGGTAAAAGTTCTAATTGAAGAAAAATATGCGCGTTCTGCAAATGGTGGCGTTGGTTTTGCGAAAGCTGGCGGTAATTATGCTGGGCAGTTTTACCCTACTCAATTGGCAAAAGAAAAAGGATATCAACAAGTTATCTGGACAGATAATAATACTCATGAATATATAGAAGAAGCCGGTGCAATGAATATTTTTGTTAGAATTGGAGATACTTTATTGACCTGCCCAACTAGCGATAGAATTTTAGATGGTATTACACGTAAAAGTATCTTAGAAATTGCCAAAGATGAAGGAATAAATGTTGAAGTTAGAAAAATTTCTGTAAAAGAACTTGTTGAGGCTTCTAATAACGGAACCTTAAAAGAAATGTTTGGTGCCGGTACAGCTGCCGTTGTTTCACCAATTTCTGGTTTTGGATATAGAGAAAAAGATTATGTTCTCCCTGAAATAGAAAATAGTTATGGTACTCGTTTTAAAAAACGTATTACTGATATTCAATATAACCGCGCTGAAGATAAATTTGGGTGGCGATATCTGGTGGAATAAAATCCCCTCTGCCTTCGGCATCTCCCCAAAGGGGAGAACTTTAAGACCGCTTCGCTGTAAGACGCAAGATGCAGGATTACTAGGCTAATAAGCCTGTCACGCTGAGCGGAGTCGAAGCGCTATTAAGTTTAAATTTTGTTCTTATAATGTGTAGCATTTCTACATTCAGATAAAATAATTAGCATATCAAAATCTCCTTCTATTAAGGCTTTCTTTTTAGCTCTAGTCCACCCTTTGATTTTCTTTTCAAAATAAATAGCTTGCAAAACATCATTAAATTCTTGGTAAAATTCTAATGAAAGTGGTCTTCTTTTATAAGTATAGGTATCTTTTTTAGTGCCTGATTGATGTTGATTAAATCGTCTTTCTAAATTATTTGTTATTCCGGTATAGTAAGAATTGTCAGAACATTTTAGTATATAGACATAATAACTATACATTTTAATTTAGTTTTATTAGGACTTCGACTTTAGTTTATCTTGAGCGAAGCCGAAAGGCTCAGTCTGACATTAAGTTTTAATTCATGTCTGCTCTAGTTTCGTATAAGCATATCACTCGATTCCTGCCTGCGCAGGAATGACATTTAGATTTTCTTTACCTTAAAGAACAAACAATTAATCTTCTAAAATCTCAGCAATATTTGGCTTAAAGTAATTTGGCCCTTTCATAACCTTACCATCTTCACGATAGATTGGTTTACCATCTGCACCCAACTTACTCATATTGCTTCGTTGTATTTCGTTAAATACTTCTTCAATTTTATGTTGCATACCATGTTCTATAATTGTACCACATAATATGTATAACATATCACCTAAAGCATCTGCGACTTCAACTAAATCATTCTCTTTAGCCGCTTCTAAATATTCTTCATTTTCCTCTTGCATTAAATCAAAACGAAGTTTTAATTTTTGTTCTGATAACCTAGCTATCGGAGATTCACTAACACCTAATCCGAAAGCCTCGTGAAATTCTTGTACTGCTTTAATTTTGTTTTGCATCTAGTTTCTTTTATAAATATTTCATCGCAACTTTAGCTGGAACTAATCTTAAAAAAATTGCCACCAACCTCCAACGTCTTGTTATAAAGGCTTTTTTCCTTTTCTTCTTAATTGCTATAAAAACTTGTTTTGTAGCTTTATCTAAGGGTGCTTTCCAGAAAGTATCGCCTGTTGCCATTTTAGTTTTAACAAAACCAGGCACAATATCAGTTACATAGATCTTAGCTTTTTTTGTGCGTTCTGCCTTCATCCACAATGATTCTAAATAGCTATTCATAAATGCTTTTGATGCAAAATAACAAGGTACATGACGATTACCTCTAACTCCTGCAATAGACGAAATACCAACCAAATGACCTTGCCCTTGCTTTTTAAATAAATTATAAGCCAAGCCGAAAACTTTAACAGCTCCAATAACATTTGTTTCTATTGTCGGTACTTCTTTTTCCCATTCTAATTCATAATTTGGACCACCTACACCAGAACTATATACCACTAAATCTATTGTGCCCATTTCATCAATGAGTTCTTGAAAAACAACATCTGTAGCTTTAACATCTGTAGCATCATGTTGTTTAGAAATATATTTTTCAGGATTTGTCGCTTTTAATTCGGCTAATTTCTCAGCTCTTCGTCCAGTTATGGCAACTGTATAACCATCATTTACTAATAATATGGCCAATTCTTTTCCTATTCCGGAAGTTGCACCAAAAATTACTGCATTTTTACTCATCTGATACCAATTTAACTTTATAATGTCGCATTAAAATTGTTTAATTTTCACAATATCTTCGTTAAAATATTTGACCATAACTAAGGCTATGCTAAAATATTTTGCCTTAATCTTGAAAAAAATTAATTCAATTCAATTTTACAGCATTACAAAATCAAATTGGTATTAACTAAAGTTTATACTCAAAAAAGCTTATTTTTGAAGCCATAAATATACAGTATTATGTTTAGTAAAGGACAACAGCTTTTTGGATTATTTTTTGTGATCGTTTTTGCTATTATATTGGTGTGGAGTTATCGTAAAGATCTAAAAATCCATAAACATTATTACAAAAATGTTTGGTTGATTCTACTAAGTATTTTAATAATATTCTTTCTTTTCAGAACAATAACCTATTATATACATGATTAACTATTTCTTGTAAATCAAGATTTCTGAGCGCCCTTTCTTAAAAATTTTATTACTGTTATGTGTTCCTTTTCGTAACTCTTTCTGTTTTTCAAAAGGAAGATTATGTATCTCCTGACAAGCTGCTGAGCAACATCCTTGCAGTTTATTTTGACAGGCATCACATTGAATAAATAATAAATGACAAGCTTCGTTTTCGCAATTTACATGTATATCACAAGCATTACCACATTGATGACAGTTTGAAATTATATCTTCAGAAATACGTTCTCCTCTTCGATGGTCAAAAACAAAATTTTTACCTATAAATTTATTTTCAATATCAGCTGCTTTCGTTTGTTTAACATATTCTATAATACCGCCTTCTAGTTGAAATACATTTTTGAATCCTTTATGTTTATAATAAGCACTAGCTTTTTCACAACGAATACCACCCGTACAATACATTAATAGATTCTTATCTTCTTTATGCTCTTTTAAATTCTCTTCAATAATATCTAAAGAATCTCTAAAAGTATCAACATCCGGAGTAACAGCACCTTTAAAATGCCCTATTTCACTTTCATAGTGATTGCGCATATCAACACAAATAGTATTAGGGTTTTTCAATAACTCATTGAATTCTTTCGCATTGACATGTATTCCTTTTTTGGTAACATCAAAAGTATCATCATTCAATCCGTCTGCTACAATTTTATGTCGCACTTTAACTTTCAATTTTAAAAACGATTTATTATCCTGCTCAACAGCAATATTCAGCCTGATATCTTTCAAAAAAGGAATTGCATCTAAATGATCTTTAAAGGCTTTAAAACTATCTGCAGGTAATGAAAGTTGTCCGTTAATTCCTTCATGGGCTACATAAATTCTTCCCAAGACTTCTAATTCGTTCCAAGCAACAAATAAATGATTTCTAAATAATTGTGGATTGCCAATGTTGGCATATTGATAGAAAGACAATGTTAATCGTTGCTTACCAGCTTGTTCAATTAATACTGCTCTTTCTTTTGCGCTTAATGTATTGTACAGTTGCATGCTATACTTTTTATTAAATTAAAAGAATAAATTTTATTTACCACAAAAATAATGCTTTTTAGCCCTTTATATATTAAAAAATACAACATTTTAACTGAATTTGATAAAAATTCAACTCTACAGTCATTTTAATATTGACTTATAATCACATCTCAAACTTTTTTATAATCTTTGCTGTATAATTATAAATTATTTAGAATAATGAGAGTTGCTGTTGTCGGCGCTACCGGAATGGTAGGAAATGTGATGTTAAAAACATTGGAAGAACGAAATTTTCCGGTAACGGAATTAATTCCTGTGGCTTCTGAAAGATCTGTAGGAAAAAAGATTTTATTTAAAGGAAATAAATATTCAGTTGTCAGCTTACAAACTGCTGTTGAGATGCAACCCGATATTGCCTTATTTTCAGCTGGTGGAGATACTTCTTTAGAATGGGCTCCAAAATTTGCTGAAGTTGGTACTACTATAATTGACAATTCTTCTGCTTGGCGGATGGATGCTGATAAGAAACTTATTGTTCCTGAAATCAATGCCAATTCATTAACTGAACACGATAAAATCATTGCCAACCCTAATTGCTCTACTATACAATTAGTAATGACATTGGCACCTTTACATAAAAAATATGGCATCAAACGTTTGGTGATTTCTACCTACCAATCTATCACCGGTACTGGCGTAAAAGCCGTTCAGCAGTTAGAAAATGAATTCAATAATGTAAAAGGAGACATGGCATATCACTATCCTATTCATAGAAATGCAATACCGCATTGCGATGTTTTTGAAGACAATGGCTATACCAAAGAAGAGCTTAAATTGGTGCGCGAAACACAAAAAATTTTAGATGATAAGTCTATTGCAATTACGGCAACCGCTGTTAGAATCCCTGTAGTTGGAGGGCATAGTGAAAGCGTGAATATTGAATTTGAAAATGAATTTGATATTGCCGAAATTAGACATCTATTGACCCAAACTTCGGGTGTTACTGTACAAGATAATACAGATACTAATACTTACCCAATGCCTATTTACGCTGAAGGAAAAGATGATGTTTTTGTAGGAAGAATTCGTAGAGACCTATCACAACCTAAGACATTAAATGCTTGGATAGTTTCTGATAATTTACGTAAAGGTGCAGCTACCAATGCTGTTCAAATTGCTGAGTATTTAGTTGAAAATAATTTAATAAAGAAACAAAACTCAAGACTCAAGACATAAGACTAATGCTTTTCGTCCAGTTTCCTGACTCCTAATTCTAAATAAGAAAATTAAAAATTTTCTTATTTAGTCACTTTTAATACATCTTCAATAATCTGTTCCAATTGTTGTTTTGGCAACGCTCCATTAGCCATTTGTGGTTGTCCTTCTTCAGGGCAAAACAACATTGAAGGAATACTTCTAATCGCAAAAGCAGCAGCCAATTCTTGTTGTGCTTCTGTATCTACTTTATAGATATTGATTTTCCCTTTATACTCTTCACTTAACGCCTCTAATACAGGGGCAATTGCTTTACAAGGCCCACACCAATCTGCATAAAAATCTATAATACAAGGTAAGTCACCTTCAAATGTCCATTCTTTATTCTTTTCATAATTAAAAACTTTTTCAAAAAAAGTTTTTTTTGTCAATAATTCTGTCATTTTTTTTAATTTATTATAAACCTGAGTTCGACCTAAGATTTAATTTACAGAATCCTAAGAAGAGGTGAGATTTGAAGTGTAAAATTATGAGGAATATCTAGATATTTTAATAATTTTACCCAAAAAGATTGCCTTTTCTTTGGATTTCTAAAGGATTTGATGAATTTTTCCAATTACTCACCTTATTTTATTTTTTATTATGGTGTTCATGAACCTCCTTCGTCGGTTTCTTGCCATTTTTTCTCAAACTAACCCGCCTGCCCGCCGAAGGCTGGTTAGTCCCTTAAAAAATATCTGCGAATTGAATAAAAATTCATTCAAACTGTAAACAAATATATAGGTCGAACTCAGGTTATAAGTATCTATACAATAACTATTCCGCTATTTTCACCCGACAAAATGACGCATTTTATAACTATTTTTTGGATACTTTTGTTACATATTGTTAGATTTTAGTAACTTATACGACAAAGTAATTAATTTATACCAAATGAATTTCAAAATAATTGTTTGAAAATTTGAGTTATTTTTTATTTATACAAACAATAAAATTTAAGCATAGCTTGGGTTATGGTTTAATTTTATTGTGAAGTAGAAAGGGAAAAGAAACCAATTTTAAAGATTATTTTGACGTTTATTTGGTATTATAACCTAAAATCATATATTATGAATTCAACAATTTCAAAAGTGCTTCGTTATTTATTAGGTATTGCCATGATAGTTTTTGGTGCAAATAAGTTTGCAGGATTTATGCCTAAACCAGAATTATCAGAAAAAGCAGGAATATTGATGGGTGCACTAGCAGATAGTGGATATGTTTTCCCAATTCTTGGAGTGTTTTACATTATAATAGGCTTATTATTGGTATTAAACAAGGCTGTTCCTTTAGCTCTAATTATGCTCGTACCTATTTCTATTAATATTGTGGCTTTTCATTTAGTTCTAGACCCAAAAGGTGTATTATTTGCAGTTGTAATAGCCGCATTAAATGTAATATTGCTATATACTTACTGGGATAAATTTAAGACACTTTTTAAATAAAAAAACATTCCCTAAATACCAAGGTATATCTAGAAGATATACCTTTTTTTAATTACATTTGTTTGGACTTCAAATTAAATTAATTATGAAAAAACTAACTTTCCTTTTTTTAACGACCTTATTAATCATTTCTTGTAAAACTGACCAAAAAGCTGTACCAAAAATGGCAATAACCTATCCTGAAACTAAAAAAGTTGATACTATAACTACTTATTTTGATACTGAAGTAAAAGATCCTTATCGTTGGTTAGAAGATGATATGTCTGAAGAAACGGCCGCATGGGTTGAAGCTCAAAATAAAGTTACCTTTAAATTTTTAGATAAAATACCATATCGGGAGGAGCTAAAAAATAGATTAGAAAAATTATGGAATTACGAAAAGTTTTCCGCTCCATTTAAAGAAGGTGATTATACTTATTTTTATAAAAATGACGGACTTCAAAATCAGTATGTTGTCTATCGACAAAAAGAAGATGGTGAGCCTGAAGTATTTTTAGACCCAAATACATTTTCAGAGGATGGTACAACGTCTTTATCCGGCTTGACCTTTTCTAAAAATGGTAACATTGCTGCCTATTCAATTTCTGAAGGCGGCTCTGACTGGCGCAAAGTAATTGTTATGGATGCTGTCTCAAAAGAAATTAAAGGAGATACTATTATTGATGTAAAATTTAGCGGACTTTCATGGAAAGGAAATGAGGGTTTTTACTATTCTAGCTACGACAAACCAAAAGGTAGTGAGCTGTCAGCTAAAACCGATCAACATAAATTATATTATCATAAATTAGGAACTAAACAGAAAGACGATCAACTTATTTTTGGAGGCACAAAAGCCCAAAAGCGTAGATATGTATTTGGAGGAGTGACCGAAGATGATAGATATTTAATTATCTCTGGCGCTAAATCAACATCAGGTAATGATTTATTTATCAAAGACTTGTCAAAACCAAATAGTTCTTTAATAACTGTATTAGATAATTTTGATAGTGATACAAGTATCATTGACAACATAGGTAGTAAATTATATATAGTTACTAATTTAAATGCTCCAAATAAAAAGATTGTAACTGTTGATGCTTCAAATCCAAAACCAGAAAACTGGAAAGATCTAATTCCTGAAACCAAAAATGTATTAAGCCCAAGTACTGGTGGCGGATATTTCTTTGCTGAATATATGGTTGATGCTATCTCTAAAGTGTATCAATATGATATGGATGGCAAGCAAATTAGAGAAATTAAATTGCCTGGTGTTGGAAGCGTAAGCGGATTTGGTGGTAAAAAGGAAGATACTGAGTTGTATTTTGGATTTACAAACTATACCAATCCTTACACTATTTATAAATTCGATCCAAAGACAGCAAAATATGAAATTTATAAAAAACCAACAATTGGTTTTAATAGCGATGATTATGAGTCAAAGCAAGTATTTTATACTTCTAAAGATGGCACCAAAGTGCCTATGATTATTACCCATAAAAAAGGAATTGAATTAAACGGTAAAAGTCCAACAATTTTATATGGTTACGGCGGATTCAATATTAGTTTAACACCAAATTTTAGCATTGCCAATGCTGTTTGGATGGAACAAGGTGGCATCTATGCTGTACCTAATTTACGTGGTGGTGGTGAATATGGAAAAGCTTGGCATAAAGCTGGAACAAAATTGCAAAAACAAAATGTCTTTGATGATTTTATTGCTGCAGCGGAATACTTAATTGAAAATAACTATACCTCGTCAGATTATTTGGCAATTCGTGGTGGTTCTAATGGAGGATTGTTAGTTGGAGCTACTATGACACAACGTCCTGATTTAATGAAAGTAGCCCTACCCGCCGTAGGCGTATTAGACATGTTGCGCTATCATACTTTTACTGCTGGTGCAGGATGGGCTTATGATTATGGCACTTCCGAACAAAGTAAAGAAATGTTTGAGTATCTAAAAGGGTATTCGCCTGTACATAATGTAACAAAAGGAGTGCAATATCCTGCTACTTTAATCACAACTGGTGACCATGATGATAGAGTTGTACCAGCACATAGTTTTAAATTTGTAGCCGAATTACAAGCTAAACAATCGGGTGACAATCCAATATTGATTAGAATAGAAACTGATGCAGGTCATGGTGCCGGAACACCGGTAAGTAAAACTATAGAACAATACGCTGATATTTTTGGGTTTACTTTGTATAATATGGGTGTAAAAGAATTGAAATCTACTTATAAAGATTAATTTGGAAAAGAATTTTATTTTTATTGAAAATATATCTATTTACAAAAAGATATTTCTTTCTATACTATTCGCTCTTAGTATTTATTTAATGCTTTTTGAAGGATTTCTTTATGGTTTAATTTTTTTTGGTATTTCTTTGCGATTTTTAATGCAAAAAGGTGTTGAATTGAATTTATTGGATATGAAGTACAGAGAATTAAGCTCTTGGTATGGATTGAAATTTGGTAAATGGCAAACCTTACCAGCCATAAAATATGTGTCTATTTTTGAAACTAAAAAAGGCACTAGAGTTAGAGCTAGAGGAGGTAATGCGGCTCATTTTTCTGCTAAAATATTCAAACTCAATTTATTTTATAATAAAAACAAACACATCACTTTATTAGAATCTGAAGATGAAAACAAAGTATCTGAAATAGGCGATAATATTTCGAAAATATTGGATGTTAAATTTCATAACGCAACAAAAAGCAGGTAGTTATCAGCTCTGTCCCAAATTAGGATTTATATAGAGTTTGGCCTATTCGAAATTTTGAAAATGTTTTATTCGACAAAAAGAAGCGTTCTCTTCATTGACTAAAATTTATTAAATTTACAAAAAGAGTCTTTACTTTAAATGAAAAAATATTATTCTATCATTATTCTTATTATGTGTTTCCATATGGGGCAAATACAAGTCTTAAATGCTCAAAAAGTAAAAGAAGATTCTATTTCTCTAGCTAAAACAAAGGCAAACACTTATTTCAAACGTTTACAAGAATTCTATAAAAAAGGTGATAACGAAACTCATAAATTATATAGCGATTCTCTTTTACTCATTTCACAAAAATATAAGTTATACGAAATGGAGTTAAAAGCAATGATTAATCAAGGAGTTTATTATAAAAATATTGGTAAATATGAAAAAGCATTAGACATTTATATTAAGGTGATTGAAAAATGCAAAACTACCCCTAAGTTTGAAAAAACTAAAATTATGGCAATGATAAATATGGGGAATATATATAACAATATTAATGCTCCAAAAAAGGCGATATCTATTTATAAAGAAGCACTAACATTAATTAAAAAACACAAAAATAATGGTTTTGTAACAGCAGCTATTTATACAGGTCTAGCCAAAGCAAATGCTACATTAGGAAATATAGAGACTTCATTAAAATACGATTACAAACTAAAGCATCTAGCAGATACACTGCAAAATAAATATTTGAAAATTTTTGCCCTTTTAAATATTAGCGATTCACACTATAAAAATAATAACTATAAAAGCGCATTAAAAATAGCAAAAGAAGCTTTAATTATAAATAAAACCTACAAAGATTCTATATTAAAAAAAGATTGGATATTTTTAAATATAGGATTGGCATATAAAGGATTAAAAAAATTAGATAGTGCTATTTATTACCTTACTAGAGCAAAAGAAACTGCCATATCAAAAAAGAATGAAGAAGTTGAGATGTTTAGCCACAAAAATTTAGCAAAAATTTATGAAGATCTA
>CAZHYX010000031.1:0-15445 GCA_964536675.1 uncultured Flavobacteriaceae bacterium | reverse complement strand
ATTCAAACATAATTTTTAGTTTTAAGATTAATTATTTCCTGTAAAGATACTACATAAAGTAGCTATTTACAAGGTATAACTTTAATAAAATGTTAAAGAATTTATATAATAAAACGCTATTGTATAATCAATTTTTTAATGATTTGACCTTTATCAGAATCTAACTTTAAAAAGTATAAACCACTTTTAAGTGAATTAAAAGTCAAACTTTTTTGATTGGTTATAGTATTAAACGTTTTCACTTTCTTGCCGGTAATAGTATAAATTATCGCTTTTTCGAGAATAACCTCTTTAGAATTATTAATGAAAATTTCACCTTGATTTGGGTTGGGATATATAGAAATAGCGTTTTGCAATAGATTATCATTAACAGATAAAACTTGCTCTAGCGTAAAAACAAAAGTTCCAATTATTTGATCAGAAAAAGGAAAAGTATTTTGTAAACTACTCATGTCTTGGGCGGGGTCGGTGTCTTCATCTGCAGAGTTATAAGTAGTTCCGTTATCTGTACCGGCATCGGTCGCATAAACTTCAACAGAAATAGAAGTTTTCCAATCACCATTAGTATCTGTTAACTTTTCATTATTTATTTGAGCAACCCAATCAGGGCTTGGGGCAATCATTGTTATCAAACTTATATAAGGAAAATCAGCATCAACATTTACATTATTTATGGTAATTGTACCAGGACCAGTACCCAAACCAGAGCCATTGATAATTTCATAAGCATTTCCACTACCAATAAGAGCATTTATTTCTTGGGTTATGATTGAAGTCCCCCCTGTTTCAGCTACTTGTTCTACACCATCAGATGCAAGCATTCCTATTTGAAAAAAGGGAGCGGCATCTTTATGAGTTGTACCAATCAACGGTGACCAATGCGCTGAACCTGGATAATCTGTAGGATGTGTTGTACTGCTCCAGTTGCTTATAAATTCAATTTTATAGACAGCATCTTGAGCAAAAGAAAGATTGAAAAAAAATAAAATAAAAGTAACAGAAAGTAATTGGGATAGCTTTTTCATAATTGATTGAATTAGTTGTTAAACTAAAAGACGTAAAGCCTAATCTAAAATTACAAAAAATATCATAAAACTTTAACCATCAAAGTTTTGAAATAGCTTTTTCAACCCTTTCCATAACTTCTTTCTTACCAATCAATGCAATAATATCAAATAAATGCGGTCCTTTCATTGCACCAACCAAACTTAATCTAAGAGGTTGCATTACTTTACCAAAACCGATTTCTTTAGTAGCAATCCACTCTTTAACAACAGTTTCAATGTTTTGAGATGAAAAATCATCAATTGATTTTAATACTTCAATTAATTCTTGCATTAATTGAGGAGTTCCTTCTTTCCATTGTTTTTTGGAAGCTTTTTCATCATATGATGTTGGAGTTTCAAAAAAGAAACTTGATAAATCCCAAAAATCATTTACAAAAGTTGCTCGTTCTTTTATTAAAGAAACTACCTTTTTAATATAACTTAACTCTGGAAGGGTTTTAAATCCTTCCAGAGTTTTTAGAAATAATTGTGCTAATTCTTCATCACTCTTTTCATGCAAATACTGCTGATTAAACCACTTTGCTTTATCAGGATTAAATTTAGCGCCTGCTTTACTAACATGCTCTAAACTAAAAGTATTTATCAATTCTTGTAGCGAATAAATTTCTTTTTCAGAGCCATCACCTTCGTTCCACCCTAATAATGCCAACATATTTACTACAGCTTCAGGAAAATAGCCATCTTCTCTATACCCACGAGAAATAGCATCGCCATTTTTCCACTCTAATGGAAACACAGGAAAACCTAATTTATCACCATCACGTTTGCTTAATTTTCCTTTGCCTTCTGGTTTTAAAATGAGCGGTAGATGTGCAAATTCAGGAGCTTCCCACCCAAAAGCTCTGTATAATAATACGTGTAATGCCAATGATGGTAACCATTCTTCCCCACGGATAACATGTGTGATTTCCATTAAATGGTCATCAACAATATTTGCTAAATGATAGGTTGGCATTCCGTCAGATTTAAAGAGAATTTTATCATCCAATACATTGGTATCAATCTTTATTTTTCCTCGAATAATATCATTTAACAGCAAAGCCTCATTTTTAGGTGACTTAAACCGAATTACATACTTTTCTCCCTTGTCGATACGTTGTTTGACTTCTTCCGCGTTAAGCACCAACGAATTATCTAATTTTAGTCGGTTATGCCAATTATAAATAAAAGTTTTTCCTTTAGTTTCATGATTTTTTCTATGAAAATCAAGTTTATCCACCGTATCAAAGGCATAATACGCATTTCCGGAACTAATAAGTTCATCAATATATTTTTTATAAATGTCTTTACGTTCAGATTGACGGTACGGACCAAAATTTCCACCAATATTAGGCCCTTCATCAAAAGGAATATTTAACCAATTTAAAGATTCAATTATATAATTTTCAGCGCCTTCAACATATCTATTCTGGTCTGTATCTTCAATACGAAGTATAAAAGTACCGTTATTTTTTTTAGCAAATAAATAATTAAATAATGCCGTTCTTACACCACCAATATGCAATGGACCAGTAGGGCTGGGCGCAAAACGTACTCTAACTTTGTTAATCATTTTGTTAAAATTTGACTGCAAAGATACTACTTGACAATGAAAATTGTAATTTTAGAGTTTATAAATGTATTAATATGAAAAGAGAGATTGTTAAATCACTAACAGATAATTTTGAAAACCATTCTCATACAACAGATAAAAATATTGAGTTTTGGTTTGCTAGAGATTTACAACAACTTTTAGGGTATTCCGAATGGAGGAACTTTATTAAAGTTATTATAAAAGCTAAAACGGCTTGTGAGGTTTCAGAAAATAATATTTTAGACCATTTTGTTGATATCAACAAAATGGTGAAATTAGGTTCTGGTAGTGAAAGGAAAATAGAAGATATAATGCTTACCAGATTCGCGTGTTATTTAATAACTCAAAATGGCGATTCAAAAAAAGAACAAATTGCTTTTGCACAAAATTATTTTGCTATTCAAACAAGAAAATTTGAATTAATAGAGAAAAGAATAAACGACTGGGAAAGGTTACAAGCTAGACAAAAACTTACATTATCTGAAAAAGAATTATCTAGTTTGATATATGAAAAAACAGGAAATGATAGAAATTTCGGACTTATTAGAAGTAAAGGAGATCAGGCTTTGTTTAGTAAATCTACTCAGCAAATGAAAAGAAAGTTAGGAGTTCCTAAAGGAAGAGCCCTAGCAGATTTCTTACCAACAATTACAATTAAAGCGAAAGATTTTGCAACAGAGATAACAGTTTTTAATACAAAAGAAAAAAATTTAACATCTGAAAGAAGCATTTCCGCTGAACATATAACAAACAATAGAGGAGTTAGAAACTTACTATTAAACAGAAAAATAAAACCTGAAAATTTACCTCCCGAAGAAGATATAAAAAAATTAGAAAGGAAAGTACAATCAGAACCTAAGAAGCTGGGTAAAAACCCCGATAAATTAACTTGAGCAATTTCACCAACATACAACACAAACTACAACTGTTCATTAAAAAGTATTATACCAATGAACTGATTAAAGGCTTGATTCTATTTTCAGCTTTTGGTTTGTTATACTTTTTAATAACACTTTTTATTGAATATTTTTTATGGTTGCCGCCCAATATCAGAAGTGTTTTATTCTTTGTTTTTGTAGCAGTCGAACTAGGTTTACTGATTAAATTTATTGTATTACCAGTCATCAAACTTTTTGGTTTGCAAAAAGGAATTTCATTTACAGATGCATCAAAGATCATTGGTAAATATTTCCCTGAAGTTGATGATAAATTATTGAATGTATTACAACTCAATCAAAATCAGCAACAATCAGAATTATTATTGGCAGGAATTGAACAGAAATCAGCTTCATTACAGCCTATTCCGTTCAAAAAGGCTATAAATTTTAAAGGAAACATCAAGTATTTAAAATATTTGTTGATTCCACTAGTAATTTGGTTGTTTACTTTTCTTACAGGAAATAACACATTATTTAATGAAAGTTTTACCCGCGTTATAAACTATCAGACAGCTTATGAACCACCCGCTCCATTTAGATTTGTAATTTTAAATGATCAATTAAACACAATCGAAAACAAACCTTTTGAATTGCAAGTTGAAACTAATGGAGATGTTATTCCAGAAAATGTTCTAATCTATTTTAACAACCAAAACTATTTATTGAAAGATAAAAACACAGGCTTATTTTCTTATGAATTTAGTAATTTGAAAGAGCCTTTAACTTTTCATTTGGAAGCTAATGGAGTGAGATCAAAAGACTATCAACTAAATATAATTAAAACACCAATAGTTACAGGCTTTGAAATGTTTTTGAATTACCCTTCTTATACTGGTAAAAAAGATGAGCTTATTAAAAATACGGGTAATGCTGTTATTCCTGAAGGCACTAGCATCACGTGGAACATCAAAACACAAGCAACTGATTCGCTGACTTTAATAAGTGATAGAGCAATTCCGTTTAAACTAAAATCTGATAATAATTTTTCAATTACAAAAAGATTGAAACAAAATTTAGCCTATCAAATAGCAACTTCTAATGCTGATTTAAAAGACTATGAAAAACTAAATTATACTATTGAGGTAATTAAAGATGAGTTTCCAAAGATTGAAATTAAGTCAGATATAGATTCCGTAAGTAGAGGTCCGGTTCAGTTTGTAGGGCAGATAAGTGACGATTACGGATTGCGAAAATTATATATAGTTTATTATGCTACTAAAAATAAAGATTCTATTAAAAATCGCGCTATTGAGATAAATAAATCAGCTTTTGATGAGTTTTATTATGTTTTTTCACCCGCTGATTTAAAAATTAAGGAAGGTGTTGCTTATGAAATATATTTTGAGGTTTTTGATAATGATGCTGTTAATGGAACCAAATCAACAAAAAGTAACATATTTAAATATTACAATAAAACCAAGCAGGAAATTACAGATGACCTTTTAAAAGAGCAACAACAAAATTTAGACGAGCTAAATAAAACGACAAAAAGCACTGAAAAATTAAGCAAAGACTTTGAAGATTTTTCTAAAAAACTGAAAAAGAAATCAGAATTAAACTGGAATGATAAAAAAGAATTCGATCAATTTTTAAAACGCCAGGAACAATATCAAGAAATGTTGGAAAAACATACAGATAAGCTTAAGGAAAATTTAGACGAACAAGAATTAAATAATGAAGATCAATCTATAAAAGATAAAAAAGAAGAACTAAAAAAACGAATAGAAGAAGCTCAAGAACTACAAAAAAAGGATAAGCTGTTAGAAGAATTAAAAAAAATGGCTGAGAAACTGGATAAAGAAGGAATGCTAAAAAACTTAGACAAACTAGCTCAAAAGAATAAACAAAAAAAACGCTCTTCAGAGCGTCTGCTAGAACTGGCTAAACGTTTTTTTGTTGAAAAAAAAGCAGCACAGATTACTAAAAAATTAGATTCTCTTTCAAAAAAAGAAGATCAGTTATCTAAAAAGGAAAATAATAATTCTGAACTACAGAAAGAATTAAACAAAAAGTTTGAAGACATTCAAAAAGATTTTAAAGAACTCAATAAACAAAATCAGAATTTGGTACAACCCATGAAGTTTCCTAATACTAAAAAAGATGAAGAGAATATTGATAAATTAATGAAAAAGTCTACTGATCTTTTAGAACAACAAGATGCTCAAAAAAACGAAGAAAACCAATCTGATGAAAAAGAAAAATCTAAGAAAGGAGCGTCTTTGTATCAAAAAGCAGCAGCCAAAAAAATGAAGCAACTAAGCCAAAAAATGCAAGGAGCAATGTCAGCTATGCAAGGAGAATCTATTGATGAAAACATTGATGATTTACGTGCTATTTTAGAAAACCTATTGACCTTTTCTTTTGATCAAGAACAATTAATGCTTTCTTTTGACGGTGTAGATGCAAGCCATGCAGAGTTTCCGGTTAAATTAAAAAAGCAGCAGATTTTAAAAGAAAATTTTGAACATATTGATGATAGCTTATATACACTTTCTTTACGGGTACAAAAACTTTCCTCTAATATTCAAAAAGATTTGACAGAGGCACATTATAATCTTGATAAATCATTAGAAAATATTGCTGAAAACAGAATACATCAAGGAGTATCTAATCAACAATATACAATGACTGCAGCTAATAATTTAGCGAATATGTTGAGCAATGTATTGAATAGTTTGCAAAACCCTGGAATGGGTTCTGGCAAAGGTAAGGGAAAAGGAAATTCGTTTAGTTTACCTGATATCATTAAAAAACAAAAAGGATTGGGTGAAAAAATGAAAGAAGGTATGAAAAAAGGAGAAAAACCTGGTGAGGGTAAAGAAGGAAAAGGCAAGCAACAAGGTAAAGAAGGTGAAGGAGGAAAGCAAGGAGAACAGATGACGGGAGAACAGTATCAGATATATAAAGAACAAAATGCGCTCAAAGAAGCACTCAAAGAGTTAATGGGTAAAGAGGGTAAAGGAGGTTCAAAAGGACAAAAAGCTTTGAGACAAATGGAAGAGTTAGAAAAACAATTGTTAGATAAAGGTTTTACAAATGAGGTTTTACAAAATATGCTTCGCCTTGAACATGAATTATTAAAATTAGAAAAGGCAAGGTTAGAACAAGGCAAGGATAATAAGCGAAAATCCGAAACGAATAGACAACAATTCAACAACCGTACTATTCCTCAAATTAAAAATAAAAAACTCTACTTCAATACCAATGAGATTTTAAATAGAGAACCTTTACCTTTGCGCAATAATTATAAAAAGAAAGTTCAAGAGTATTTTAAGGATAAATCTGAGTAATGATTGTATTTAATTACGAAACTAAATTTCTTTTAGATAATTCTGAACGGATTATTACTTGGATCTCACAATCTATTAATAATGAATCCTATAAGTTAGGTGAGATTAACTATATCTTTTGTGACGATGAATATTTAATCAAACTAAACATTAAACATCTAAAACACAATACATTAACTGATATTATTAGCTTTGATGAAACGTTGGGTAAATTAGTTTCAGGTGATATATTTATATCTATTGAAAGGGTTAAAAAAAACGCTAAAGAGTTTAATGTTTCGTTTAAAGACGAGCTACACCGAGTGATGATTCACGGTATATTACATTTTTGTGGATACAATGATAAAACAAAAGAAGAAAAACAGTTGATGAGAGAGAAAGAAGATTATTACTTATCTTTGCGCGAATTTTAATGAGACTTTAATTAGAGAATATTTTAAACCCTTTCTAATCAATTAGCTCTAATTAACCCTACTTGTGCTGAACAGGTTTCGGTAAAAAAGGGGGTCTCATAATAACTTAAGAACAATGGTGCCTCCCTGAGCGCAGTCAAAAGGGTTTTTTAATAAATAAATGTTCCACGTGAAACATATGCTATTTAAGCAGATATAACAATGAGTTTATTTCAAGACATATATGATGTAATTGTAGTTGGAGGCGGTCATGCTGGTAGTGAGGCAGCAGCAGCAAGTGCTAATTTAGGCTCTAAAACCCTATTGGTTACAATGAGTTTGCAGAATATTGCCCAGATGAGTTGTAATCCTGCTATGGGCGGAATTGCAAAGGGGCAGATTGTTAGAGAGATAGATGCTTTAGGTGGTTATAGTGGAATTGTAACAGACAAAACAGCTATTCAATTTAAAATGCTCAACAAATCTAAAGGGCCTGCCATGTGGAGTCCGAGAGCGCAAAGCGATAGAATGCGTTTTGCTGAAGAGTGGCGATTGATGCTTGAGCAAACAAAGAACCTTGATTTTTATCAAGATATGGTCAACGAGCTTATTATTGAAAACAATGCAATAGTTGGCGTAAAAACCTCATTAGGAGTTACTATAAAATCAAAGACAGTTATTTTGACTACTGGAACTTTCTTAAACGGATTGATTCATATTGGAGATAAAAATTTTGGAGGAGGTAGAGCGGGTGAAAGAGCTGCAATAGGAATTACCGAAGACCTCGTTAAATTAGGTTTTGAATCTGGTAGAATGAAAACAGGAACACCCCCTAGAGTTGACGGAAGATCTTTAGATTACTCAAAGATGATTGAACAACCCGGAGATACTAAACCTGAGAAATTTTCTTATAGTAATATTACAAAACCATTACCAAAACAAAGATCGTGTTATATGACTTATACCAGTCAAGAAGTTCATGATTTGTTGCGTGAAGGTTTTGATAGATCACCAATGTATAACGGGCGTATTAAAAGTATTGGCCCAAGATATTGCCCCTCAATTGAAGATAAAATTGATCGTTTTGCAACAAAAGACAGGCATCAATTATTTATAGAGCCAGAAGGTTGGAATACAGTAGAAGTATATGTAAATGGTTTTTCTACTTCTTTACCTGAAGATGTACAAGCAAAAGCTTTGCGTAAAGTAGCAGGATTTGAAAATGTAAAGTTCTTTAGATTCGGATATGCTATTGAATATGACTACTTCCCCCCTACGCAATTGACCCATACATTAGAAACAAAATTAATTCAAAACCTATTCTTTGCCGGACAAATAAATGGAACAACAGGTTATGAAGAAGCTGCCGCTCAAGGATTAATGGCGGGAATAAATGCTGCCTTAAAAACACAAAATAAAGACCCTTTTATACTAAAACGAAATGAAGCTTATATTGGTGTTTTGATTGATGATCTAATTACCAAAGGCACAGAAGAGCCTTATAGAATGTTTACTTCTAGAGCTGAATATAGAACCTTATTGAGACAAGATAATGCTGACTTACGGTTAACGCCGAGATCTTTTAAAATCGGATTAGCTTCTCAAGAACGTTTAGATAGAGTTATTGAAAAGCAAGAAAAAACAGATGCATTTATTCAATTTTTGAAGGAAACAAGTGTGAAGCCTGATGCTGCAAACCCTATTCTTAAAAACAAAAATTCTGCTGAAATAACTCAATCAATGAAGATGTTCAAGATTGCAGCAAGACCACAATTAAACTTTGATGATGTTCGTCAGTTTCCTGGAGTAAATGATTTTATTATTGATAATAATATTGATAAAGAAACTATAGAACAAACTGAGATTCATGTTAAATACTCAGGATATATAGCAAAAGAAAAAAACAATGCTGATAAATTAAATAGGCTTGAAAACATTATTATTCCTTCAAACTTTGATTACTTTAAAGTGAAGTCGCTTTCCTATGAAGCACGGGAAAAATTGACAACAATTCAACCTACATCTATATCTCAAGCTAGCCGTATTTCAGGGGTTTCGCCTAGTGATGTTTCTGTGCTGTTAGTGTATATGGGAAGGTAAAATATTGTTCCACGTGAAACGATCATGCTAAAAGTTTAACACCCAAAGAAATGATTAACCTGCCCACAGCAGGCAGGTAGCGAACAGTCCCGAAGCCTCGGGAACCATTGAAAATAAATAAGAATATGCACATGAAACATTTTTAGGTTAGCTCTATGAAACAAATCAATACATCTCCAATAAATAATAATGAATTAAAACCGTATATATCTTGTAAAGATTATACAGTTTCACATGAAACATTTTCTATTTTTATTGATACAGAATCTGAATTATTGGTCACAACTCCTAGACCACAAGATCAGGAATTAGGGAAGTATTACGAAAGTGAAGATTATATTTCGCATTCTAATTCAAAGAAATCATTCTTAGATAAAGTTTATCAAATTGTAAGGAATTATACGATCAAACAAAAAGTTA
The DNA here is from genome assembly GCA_964536675.1 of uncultured Flavobacteriaceae bacterium. GTDB lineage: Bacteria > Bacteroidota > Bacteroidia > Flavobacteriales > Flavobacteriaceae > Aureibaculum. The sequence continues at coordinate 5,665 of CAZHYX010000031.1, read as the reverse complement.
AATTAATCAGTTCATTTGATGAAACGGATAAACTGATTTTAGATATTGGAACAGGTACAGGAGATTTTTTAGCATTATGCAAACAAAATGGATGGATAATTAACGGGGTAGAACCTAATGAAAAGGCAAAAAAAATTACAGAAGCAAAGCTTCAATCAAATAATTGCATTTATTCAAGTATTGAAAATCTAAAACTCGAAACCCAGAACTTTAAACTCGGAACATACGATGTAATAACAATGTGGCACGTATTAGAACACGTACCAAATTTAACGGAATATGTTTCAAATCTAAAACGGTTATTAAAACCTAACGGAACTCTAATTATCGCCGTACCAAATTTTAAAAGTTTTGATGCTTTTCATTATAAAGAATATTGGGCAGGGTATGATGTACCAAGGCACTTATGGCATTTCTCAAAAACAGCCATTCAAAAATTGTTTCAACAAGAAAACATGAAAGTTGTCAAAACTCTACCCATGAAATTTGATTCATATTATGTAAGCTTGTTATCAGAAAAATATAAGACAGGAAAAACAAATTTTTTAAAAGCCTTTTTTATTGGATTTAAATCCAATTGGAAAGCAAGAAGCTCAAAAGAGCATTCTTCTATTATTTATATCATTAAAAACAGCTAAAAACGCATTTTAAGGTTATTTAAGACGGTTTTTATTATGAATTGGCAACTTGTTCTTTATTTTATTAGTAAAACAATTTTAGATTACTTAATAGACCATTATTAAATAAATAATTTTGATTATAATTCATAAATTAATAGATATTATTTATTGTTATATTTTTTGATTCAAAAACGAATTCATTTTTCAAGTATCTTTTATTTAAGAGTAATTAAAAAAATGTAGTTTTGCCCAAAATTTATAAATATTTAAAAATGAAAAAATTTGGAATAATAGCAATACTGACAATTTCTTTAATTTCTTGTACACAAACCAAAATTGCCTATGTTGATGTTGAAGAACTAATGAAGGAGTATAAAGGAACAAAAGAAGCCGAAGCCGAAATGAAAGTAAAATCTGAAAAACTAAAATCTGAATTAGATAGTTTGGTATTGGCTTGGGAAACAAAAGCAAGAGAATATCAGCAAAAAGCCCCGAAAATGTCAGCTAAAAGTAGAGCCGAACAAGAGCAAGTACTAATGCAAGAACAACAAGCAATTGGGCAACGTCAGCAAATCATTCAACAACAAGTACAACAACAAGGCCAAGAAAGTTTAAAAATCTTATCTAAAGAAATAAACGATTTTGTAAAAAATTATGCCAAAGAAAAAGGATATAATTTTGTTTTAGGTACTACTGGAGAAAGCGGAACAGTAATGTATGGTGAAGAAAAGGCTGATATAACAGATGAGGTTTTGGTACAATTAAATAAAGCTTATAAAGCTAAATAATTTATTTAAAGCATTAATAATCAACAAAATAAGCTTAAGGTTCATTCCTTAAGCTTTTTTTGTTATTAACAATTAAACTTAAAAATGTTAATAACTAATACTTAAATTAGAAAAGTTACGTTAATATAAGGCTAATCAACTTAAACAGAATGAAAAACTTATTTATTTATAGCCTTATTGTACTAGCTTCTTTAAAATTAACGGCTCAGACACCTTCGGCAAAACATCTTATTAAATACTTAGAAATTAATACGACCCAATCTGATTACGGACTTACGTTTTTAGATAATGATAAAGTTGTATTTACAATGCCTTCAGATGAAGATTCAAAAAGAAGTCAATCAGATTTGTTTGTTGGCAATTTTAACGATAAAGGCGAAATTAGCAATAAAGAATTAATAAAAGGAATAAGCCAACTCAAGAAAGTTTCAAAGACAGGAATAACATATAGTAGCGATTTTAAAACAGTATACTTTTCTGCAAAAAAGGATAAAAGGAAAAAAAGTAAAGAAAGAGATCAATTATTTAAGGCAACGATAGATGCTTCAGGCAATTGGATAAATATTGAAAAATTACCATTTAATAGTGATAAATACTCTACAGGTCAGCCTACATTAAGTAAGGATGATAAACAACTATATTTTGTTTCTAACAGACCATCATCAAACGGAGGGAATGATATTTTTGTAGTTACTATAAATGAGAATGGCACTTATAGTAAACCAAAAAACCTTGGAAGAAACATTAATACACATGGAGACGAAGTTACACCATATATTGCTGACAATAATATGTTGTATTTTTCGTCAAACGGGCGTGAAGGTAGTTTAGGAGATTTAGACATATATGCAAGTCAAATTATTGATAATTCACCATCAGACCCTATTCATTTAGAAGCACCAATTAATAGTATCAATAATGATTTCGCTTATATAATTAGTAAAAGTAATAATTCAGGGTATTTTTCTTCTAACAGATTACAAGGGCAAGATAATAATGATATATATTCATTTATTCTTGAAGAGCCAACACCTGAAAAATGTTTACAAGAAATTGCGGGTATCGTTAAAGATAAAAAAACTGATGAGGTATTAAATGATGCGGCAATGACATTATTTGATGAAGAAGGGAATCAAATACAACAGATAATAACAGATAATAACGGAGCATATAAATTTACTTTAGACTGTAACCAAACTTATACATTAGTTGCATCTAGCTTATATTATATTAAAGACGAGCATATTGTAAATACAGCAAATTACAAAAATGCACCTTCATTAGAAGCTAATAAACACTTAATTAAAAAATCAGGTACAGAATTAGAAGAAGTAATTGCCTCAGTGACTAATGGTGAAGAATCAATTGAAGTAACCGAAAAAGAGAAAGAAGCAACAGACAATGAAGAAGAAGAAGAAGTTGCTGTTGAAGAAACCCAAACAAAAGACAAACCGGTTAAAGAGACAGTTACAGACAATGATATTAATGAATCTGAAGCAACAATTAATCCTGTATATTTCGGTTTTGATCAATCTAATATTACAGATGTGGCAGCTAATGAATTAGACAAGATTATTGCTATACTGAATGACAATACCACACTTGAAATAGAAGTATCTGCTTATACAGACTCAAGAGGAAGTAGTACTTATAATATTGGTCTATCTAATCGTAGAGCCAAATCAAGTGTTGATTATTTAGTCTCACAAGGTATAGATAGAAATAGAATTAAAGCTAAAGGTTATGGAGAAAGCCGAATGATAAATAAGTGTGTTAACGGTGTAGTATGTAGCGAAGAAGCACATGCTAAAAATAGAAGAACCGAGTTTGTTATTTTAAATTCTCAAACATACAATGAGCCTGTAAATAATGACTCAAAACAATCTTTATCATCAACCAATAATAAAAATAACATTACTAAAAACAAAGAAGAAATTGTCGCTAAACATTTATATGATAAAGAAACAGATAAAATTAATGAATCTGTAGTTTCAAAAAGTCAAAATAACCTTAAAGAACCAACCAAAAATCAACTAACAAGTTTATATGACGAAACAAATATTCCCAAAACAGATAATAAAGAGGAATTAATTATTGATAGTATTGAGGATAAAAATAACCAGAACAATAATGAAAATAAAGAAGGAATAGTCGCTAAACAATTATATAATAATAAAGAACCTGATGAAGCTAATTTTTCAAAAACAGATAATAAAGACAATACTATAAATAAAGTAGATGCTTTATTAAGTTCAGATAATTTGGTTTCGCAAACTAACCTAGAAGAAAATAGTGAAATATCTAAAGACAAAGCTTTAGCTACAAACCCTAAAAAAGAACCCTTAATTAATGATGAAAATCAGGTAAGTTTGGTTTCAAATAACTTAGGAAATGAAAATAATGGCAGTATTGATAAAACAAATAGTAAAGACCAATTAGATACCTTTTCAATATCATTAGATAAAATTCAGCCTAATGAAGAGCTAATTGCATCAAATCAGATATTAAAAAAAAAATCACTACTTGAACCTGAACCCGTAAAGAACAATGAAACCAACGCTAATAATTTTTATGAGAACAGTGATGAGAGTTTTAATCAACCCGAAGTAGTTTTCAATAAAGACCTAAGCAAAGCCTCAGATAATATCAAATCATTTTCAAACCTTTTAGATGAAGAAGAGAATGAGACTAATGATAAATCAATAGAGAATAAGATAGAAGAAATTAATATTCTAGGGAAGATTGAAAAAAACGCCCCACTAAAAACAGGTACGGTAGATGTATCTGCTATGACAATCAAACGAAGTGGAAAACATTCAGAAACTGATAAAGCTTCAAAAACACATGCCATTAGTGTTAATTTCAAAATGTATAGAAATGAAAATATTTCACCTGGCAATAAAGAAATTTTTATTGTAATTCAAAACCCTCAAAAAAAAGTTATAAACGAAAAAGGTACATTTACCTTAAGGTCAGGAAAAGAAATGCCTTATAGCGATGAAACAGTTGCTTATTATAATGGTAGAAATATAAACATATCGATTCTTTCGGACAGGTTTATACAAGAATTTACAAAAGGCACCTATATTGTTCAAGTATACATTGAAAGATATCTAACAGGTCAAACACTTCTTGTATTAAGTTAAAAGATACACTCCAAAAACAGTTACCATAAAATAGACAACAATAGTCATAGCACCAGCATAATCTTTAGCAATGCGTTGCCCGAGTAATAAAGCCAGCAATACTTTTCCGGCTATCACAGTAGCATAAAAACCCATTATCATTATCTCTGAAGTATAAATTTGGATAATTCCAATAATACTCAATACCCCTACAATAAGTTCTCCAACCATAATTACCCCTAGCATTAGCGGAACATTATTTTTTAAGAAAGTCTTACTAAAATGATCTTTTAAAAAGGATAAATTTCCTTTCCAATCGGTTAATTTATCAATACCTGATTGTAAAAATACAATAGCTAAAAAAGCTAGAATTAAAAGTTGAGGTGCAAACTTGGTTGCTGTTTGTATGAGAGATTCCATAAATTTGAGTTAGCTTCAAAGGTACTATTTAAAATAACTTCTAAAAAGCACAACCAGAAGGCAAAGGATCTTGAGTTGCCAAATCGTTTGCAAAATTTTGTTCAGTTTCAAAAGCCGTAAATCCACTAGCTACAGACCCTTTAAAAGTTTTTGTTCCATAACCTGAAGTATTCATGTGTGCACGAACAATAACAATCTGATCTTTGGTAATGATTACACTTCCACCAGAACGTGTAAAAGGCTGTTCATTAACATGACTATGCCCTAAAATCCTACGATAAAGTAATTCTCCATTTTCCGAAACTATTTCCCACCAGTTTGCATATTGATTACAACCTTTGTCAGGACTTAACACTGCCACACTAAATGTATATGCGTTTTCATTACCCGAAGTAGCCACAGAGACTATAGCTGCTTTTTCACTAGTAGTTGGCTGTATGGTAGTATTTTCATTACTCGAACCACAAGAGATTAGTAAAACAAATAAAATTTGAAAAGAAAACGTAGTTACGGTTTGTATACGAGGGTTCATAAAATTAAATTTAGTTTCAAAGATACTAACTTAAATTATAATCTAAATTCGATTTGTCATTCCTGTTTTTACATGAATAAAAACGATTGTTATCAGACTGCCAAAAGCGAAGGAAGAATCTTAATCAAGAGATTTATCAGTTGTCTATCTTTCGAAATGACATCAAAACCTAAAAAGCAC
>CAZHYX010000030.1:0-15573 GCA_964536675.1 uncultured Flavobacteriaceae bacterium | reverse complement strand
TCTTGCCCATTAGTTACTGATTATGGTAAAATGGTACTAGCAGAGTTTGATTATAGCCAAAATTTTACTCCAGATCCGAAACTAAAACAATTCCCGTTAATGATTGGTGATTCCTCTAAAGAACATTGGAGGTTGTGGATTCTTAAAAAATACTTATTACCTTATTTATATTGGAATAAAATGATGAAAGGTATTGATGTTTAAAAAAATACGCAAGACTTAAGACAAATACCGATTCAAAATGAATCAGTATTTTTTTATAAGTAATAAGTCAGGACTTCACTTGGAATGATACCAATGTAAACCCTGACTCTATACACTTTAAAACTTCAAGGTAACACCAACCAAAAAATTAGTTGTTGCTTGTGGGTAATACCCTTGTACTTCAAATGAATTCCCGGGGGTTGACCAAAAATCTAAAAAAGTATAACCCCGGTCTACATATTCTTTATTAAATATATTGTTTATTAAACCGGTAAATATAATTGATTCAAAAATTGACTTAGTTTTTAACTCATAAATAATATTGAAATCGCTTGTAAAGTAGCTGTCTATTTTTGAAGTTTCGGTATCTGTATTACTCAAATACTGCTCTCCTACAAATTTAGACAAAAAAGTGAATTGTAAATTTTCAATGGGTTGATAAACTAGTGCATTTCCAGCAACTATATTTGGGGAAAAAGCAATATTTGTGTTACCTAAATTTTGAGTTATGCCATCTCTATTCAATATAAAATCTTCTATTTTGTTGGAACTAAAGGCGATATTCGGGCGAATAAACAGCTTATTGCTTAAACGAATATCTGCATCAATTTCTATACCCAAACGATAGCTATTATTAACATTTTCTCTTTTATAATCACCCGTATCATCTATATCTCCTGTTAAGATTAGCTGATCTTTATATTGCATATAATAAATATTGGTGTTTAATTTTATATTTTCATTCTTTAAACGCCATCCGAATTCAAAATCGTTTAATTTTTCATGTTTTACATTAATATTTAATTCAAAATCTTTTCTGTTAGGCTCTCTATTAGCTCTTGCATAAGATATATATAAACTATTAGTATTATTAAATTGATATGTAAAACCTAGTTTTGGATTAAAGAAACTAAAGTCTGTATCAATATTAATAGAATTTCTATCAGAAGTTAACCCTTCCGTTTTATAATTCACAAAACGACCCTGTAAATCTATATAAGCACTTAATTTTTTAGAAACACTAAACGTAGCTTTTGAGAAAGTACTAAAGTCATTTTTTGTAGCATCACTAAAATAGTAACGATCTCTTATGTTGGCATTATCGGCAAATTGTTGCGCCCAAATAACTTCACCAAAATGGTCACCGGTATAATTGCTATATGATATACCAGTAATTATATCTAATTTTTCATTTTTATAATTGATATTAAAGTTTGCAACATAAAAATCATTATCTAACCAACGACGAACAATTAAATCTGTTCTACTACCGTTTGTAGCTTCTACAATTCCACCAAAATCTTCGGCTTTTTTATTTTCTTTAAACTGTTCAAAATATCCCGCACCTTTTGTATAATTTAATGCTAAATTAGTTGACCAGTTTTCATTCAATCTTTGATTCCAATGTAATTGATAATGGTTTTGTTCATAATTATCGGTTTCATTATCGTAAGTGTATGGATTCTGCCTACGATCTTCAACTAATTGTGCTGCTGATAAACCAAACCAAGCTTGATATGTTTTTTCTTTTCCACCAAAAGCCAATGCTTTTATAAGTGTATTATTATCAATATAAGAAGCTTGTAGAAAGTATGATTTTAAATCGGCAAAAGCTCTATCTACATATCCATCAGAATAAATATTTGATAAACGTCCAACAACCTCAATGTTATCATTAATTAATCCTGTACTTAATTTTACAGTATGCTTTCTTGTGCCAAATGAACCAAACGAATTTGAAACTTCGGCATAAGCATCGTCAGAAATAGCATCAGTTAATATGTTTAAACTTGCACCAAAGGAACCGGAACCATTAGTTGATGTGCCTACGCCGCGTTGCAATTGTAAACTTTGCGTAGAAGAAGCAAAATCACCTAGATTTACCCAAAATGTTCCTTGACTTTCGGCATCATTATAGGGAATTCCGTTAATGGTAACATTAATACGACTTGCATCAGAGCCTCTCACACGTAAATAGGTATAACCTATTCCTGCACCTGCATCAGATGAACTTACAACTGAAGGTAGATAGTTCAATAACATTGGCATATCTTGACCGAGGTTTCGTTTTGATAACTCTTCTTTTGATAAGTTAGAATGCGTTATAGGTGATGTAGCACTAACTCTAACTGCTTTTACGATGACTTCATTAAGTTTTTCAATTTTTGTAGAATCTTGATGTATTTTAGCTTGTTGTTTTTCTTGAGCAATGGTACTGACCGATAGTACAAGTAATGTCAAGAATAGAAATAAATTTTTGAAAGATGTTTTCATACGATTATATGTTTATAATCGAATAAAAAGAGGTAATTATTCTTTGGTTTATAGATTTTATGAGATGCTTCGACAAGTTCAGCAGAGCATTCTAACATTCCTAAACAGCATTACCTGTTCTAGGTTCAATGGGTGTAATCTCAGCTTGCGCTGAACTTGTTTCAGTGCCTCATAATTTAAGACTAAAGTTCAGGTTTAAGCACCCCTTTTAAGATTGAGGCAAATATAAATTAGATTTTTGAATTTGGGATTATGATTTATAGATTTTTATTTTCGTTGGTGTTGAAAGTAAAAGAATAGTTACTTCATCACCTAAAAAACATAACTTTTGGACGTTAAAACGTCTAAAAAACATAACTTTTGGACGATTACAGTTATTTTTATACCTTTGTACAGTTAATAAAAAAACTTATGGAAATAAATAGAATTATTTCTTCAGAGATTAAAACCAAATTTTTAAAAGGAAAAACAATTGTTTTAATTGGACCACGCCAAACAGGCAAAACTACTTTAATTAAAAGTATTTTAAATGATTTTGATGATTATTTATTCTTAGATGGTGATGATATCTCTACACGTCAATTACTCGAAAATATAAATACACAGCAGTTAAAAAGAGTTATAGGAAAGCATAAGATAGTTTTTATAGATGAAGCCCAAAGGATAGATTATATTGGCTTAACTGCAAAGATTATTAATGATCAATTTAAACAAGTACAGTTAATATTAAGCGGTTCTTCAGCATTTGATTTGAATAATAAAATAAGTGAAAGTCTAACAGGTAGGAAATGGGAATATACATTATTCCCAATTTCTTGGGAAGAATATCAAGAAAATCAAGGGTATGTAAATTCATTACAACAATTAAATGACCGATTAATCTACGGAATGTATCCTGATGTTATTAATAATGTAGGTGATGAAATAGAGGTTTTAAAAACATTAACTAATAGTTATTTATACAAAGATATTTTATCATTAACAAATATAAAAAAACCTGAGGTATTAGAAAAATTAGTTCAAGCACTTGCATATCAAATGGGCTCGGAAGTTTCTTATAATGAATTGGCTCGATTACTTGGAGTTAACAAAGAAACAATCGGTAATTATATTGAGCTTCTTGAAAAAGCTTTTGTTGTTTTTAGATTAAAATCATTTAGTAGAAATCTTAGAAATGAGATTAAGTTTAATAAAAAAATATATTTTTATGATAATGGAATTCGTAATGCAATTATTACAAACTTTAATAGTATTGAATTAAGAAACGATAAAGGTGTCTTATGGGAGAATTTTTTAATTTCTGAGCGCATAAAGCATTTACATTATCATCATATTTATAGTAATTATTATTTTTGGCGAACTAAACAACAACAAGAAATTGATTGGATAGAAGAAAAGAACGGTACTATTTCTGCTTATGAATTTAAATGGAATAAGAAAAGCAAAACAAAAATTCCTAAAAAATTTATTGACGCTTATGATGCCAAAACTCAAATTATAGATAGAGATAATTTTATTGATTTTGTGGTTTAACCTAAAACAAAATAATCTTTAATTAGCACTATAATTTTGAGTGGAAATCATCAAACCTTATTAGAAACGTCTAATTTTTATAGTGAATTTTGGGAAGAAATTTACGGTCGATTCTAATCTTATGAATCCAAATCTGGCTTTTTTCTACTTAGTTTCTTTACTGAAGCTCTTTTTTTGTTGTCTAACCTTTTTTTTACAGATGTTTTAGAAGGTTTTGTTGCTTTTCTTTTTTTAGGACGAGTAAGACTTGTAGCTATTAATTTTTTAAATCTATCAATAATAATTTCTTTATTTTTATGCTGACTCCTACTTTCATCACAAAAAAGGATTAATATATTTTCTTTGGTTAATCTATTTGCTAAGTTTTTAAGCAAAAGAGTTTTTTGTTCATCTTTTAGTTCTGTTGAGTTTTTAAGATCAAAAGTTAATTCAATTTTAGAAGATACTTTATTCGCATGTTGTCCGCCCGGACCACTGCTTCTTATAGCTTTAAATTTGAGTTCTTTTATGAGCTTTTTAATATTCATTGATTTGATAATTTCCTAAAGTGGTAAATCGGACTAATTCCCCTCTTGAGGGTCATTCTCTAGAATAAGGTATTTTTTTTGAAAAGTAATTAGTATGTCACCCTGAGCACTTCGGCTACGCTCAGTATAAACTAAAGTCGAAGGGCTTTAATGTTGATGCTTCTATGCATTTCGACTGCGCTTAATGTGACATTTTGTTAAACCTTAATTTTCAAAGATAAAATATTACTCAATGCTATTAACTAGGAAATGATCCTCAAGAGGGGAATTGCTATACGTACTTATATTGAATTTTTAGAAATATAATTACAAATCATAATTTGAATCACTCCCCATATTCTGATGTAAAAAATGCAAGTCAATATCGACTAAATTATCAGAAAAACTATCTAAATCATCTCTGTTCTCAATTAGAGCATCTATTGCTTTTGTTGCTACCTTTAAACGTGTTTGCTTGTCTCCTTTTAATAAAATATATGGACGATTATACTTTTTTAAGGTATTTTCAAAAGCATTGAACATTTCTTTTCGTTGTTCGGGTCTATCACGTAAATCATCGGCTTCCCAAGGAGTATCAATATAAGTTAACAGGTATAGATCATACGAGTTTTCGGTAGCTGCCTTATCTAAATTTGGATCTACACATCCGCCATAATATTCTTCAGAATAAACTTTAGTTTCTAATAAATCAGTATCACAGATTAGCACTTTATCGGCCTTTTTTGTCAATTTATTTTCTAATTTCATTTGCGCGATAGCAATGGGTAACAAGTCAGAATTTTCACAAGTTTTACGTTCATTATTCCATTTGTCTTGAAGATATTCTCTAGCATATTCAGCTACCCAAACCGTATTATAATGACGCGCTAACTGAGTAGAAAGTGTAGTTTTACCGGTAGATTCAGGTCCGAATAACACTACTTTTATAATGTTTGTTTCGTTGTCTTGTCTAAGCTTTTTTTCCATAATCGATATCCTTGAAACGCTAAAATTAAGAAAATTGTGTATTGAATTCCTGTAAAACCATATCCTTTTACAAAATAAAGTGGAATGGAAACAATATTAGTGAGTATCCAAAAACTCCAATTCTCTATTTTTTTAATTGCCATTAACCACATAGCTACAAATGCAGCAGCAGTTGTAAAGGTATCTAAAAACGGGACAGCGGCCCTAAATTTTTCTAAATTACCGGAAATTAAATTGGTATAGGCAAAATGAACACTTTCCTTAAAATTTAAATCATTTGGCATCACATTATAATGTCTATAAATAAAAATTACAAATACAGAAGCCAGTATAAAGATTATAAAAGAGGTCAACTTTTCTTTTAACGTTGTTCTAGAAATGGGAATATGTTTCTTTTTTACAGAATCAATCAATTTACTCCACATATACCAGCCATAAATACTCATGATTGTATAGTAGATATTAATGATTAAATCGCCATACAAGTTCCATTGTGAGAGTAAATAAATATACATTGTGGTACTGATAATTCCTGTTGGAAAAACCAAGATATTTTCTTTTTTAGCAAGTAGCACACTTGCAATACCTAGACCAGCAGCAATAATTTCAAGAACTATGTTAATAAGAGGAGCTGTGCGATAAGGTTCTAAAAAAAAGTCAATAATATCCATTTGCTATTAAAAATTATCAAATAATTGGTTGTTTTCTTCAAAAGCGGTACCAATAACTACTAGATTTGCTCCAGCATTGTATGCCTCATCTAGTTGTTTTTTTGTTCTAATACCACCACCAACAATTAATGGGATTGATAAGTTTTCAGTAACTTTTTTTATGATTTTTTGGTTGATTGCTTCGGTCGCTCCGCTACCAGCTTCAAGATAAATAAGTTGTTTACCCATATACATTCCTGCAATAGCTGTATGACTTATGAGTTTAATATTAGTAGGGTCAATAGGTATTGTATTACTTACTTTTTGTACAGAAGTTTCTACATTGCCATCAATCAAAATATAACCAGTTGGGATGATTTCTAAGCATGATTTTTGTAAAAAAGGAACAGATTTTAATTGCTGTTTGATTAAATATTCAGGATTTTCTCCAGATATCAACGATAGAAATAGTACGGCATCAGCATTATTAGTAAGTTGGGTATAATCACCTGGGAATAATACAATTGGTAATTTGGTATTTTCTTTTAGTTTTTGAACCAAATTATCTGTGTCTCCGTTAGAAACTGTACTGCCTCCAACAAAAATAAAATCGGCTTTGTCATTTATCTTTTGAATGAATTGTGAGACTTCTTCTAAATTTACTTTATCAGGGTCTAACAAAGTAGCTAATAGCTTTTTATTTTGCCTTTTTGATTTGATAATATGTTGGAGTACAGAGCTATTCATTAAAATAATTGCTCGTCAACACTTTTAGTTATTTCACTTTTAACAGTTCCAGTATGTGCAGTAGCTTTATTTTCTATCAACATAATCTTACATTCATTTTCTGATGACACACGATGATTTATTCCTTTTTTTACGATAAAAAGATCGCCTTGATGCATTATAAAAGGGTCTTCTCCTTCAATTTCAAAAAGAAGGTTGCCATCAATAATGTAAAAAAGTTCATCTTCATCTTTATGATTATGCCAAGGTACTTTTTCACCTTTAATAATGGCAACTTTTACATAAACATCATTCACTTCTCCAATTATTTTAGGTGAAAAATATTCGCTAACAGCATTGACCTTTTTTTTTAGATTCATTTTTTAATTTTTTTAAATGGATACGCATAAACTAAGGTAAAACCATCAAATTGTTCAAAGAAAATTTGATATTTTTTATCCCAATCTTCAGCTTTTATCCATCCCGTAGTTTGACTATCATTGAGTTTAAAAGCATCAATAGGAATGTTTTTTATAAATGATAATCCACCATAAAGGTATATTTTATACAATGATTCTTTTGCTCCCCAGATTACAGTTAATTGTTCTATTAATTTTTCATCGACTAAAAACGCACGCTCATTATCCACAAATTTATGTGCAATAATTTTAATTTTTTCTCTGTTTTTTTCAATGTCTATTCCTATTTCGTTATCGCTAATAACAATTCCTGAAAAGGTAAAGGAATGTGTTATTGAAATGTATTTTCCGTCTTTTAAATGTGGTTTTCCGTTACCATTATAGTATAAATCATTATCAGAATAACCAGCTTCTTTCAATAAATGTCGAATACTTAAAAAGCCCCTTTGATGTAATTCAGAGCGCATTCCGTTAAGGCGATTTAAACTACGCTTATTCAAAAATTGAGTATTTAATTCATTAAAAGACTCCGTAATTTTCCAAATATAAATGGCAGTATTTTTTTTAGGTGTTATAGTTTTGTATAAAGGCATTTAATTTCTCAGAGGTATTTTGTATTTTTGCAGGCTAATATACAAAGATAAGAATATGAAATGAGTATAAACAAATTTCATCATTAAATGAAAATGAGTAATGATTAAATTTGTTTTGCGAATTCCTGAATGTGTAGAAATTTTTAGTTCTTTCATTTTCAGATAATTATAAAATTTTAAACAGATGAATACAAAAACTACACCTTATGTGGCTTACAAAGTAAAAGATATTTCTTTAGCTGATTGGGGAAGAAAAGAAATAGAATTAGCTGAAGCTGAAATGCCCGGATTAATGAGTCTTCGCGAAGAATATAAAAATGAACAACCTTTAAAAGGAGCACGTATTGCAGGATGTTTACACATGACAATTCAAACTGCTGTTTTGATTGAAACGTTAATAGCACTTGGTGCTGAGGTAACATGGAGCTCTTGTAATATTTTTTCGACACAAGATCAAGCTGCTGCTGCTATTGCTGTAACTGGAGTTCCTGTTTATGCTTGGAAAGGAATGACCGAAGAAGAATTTGATTGGTGCATTGAGCAAACCTTATTTTTTGGAGAAGATAGAAAACCGTTAAACTTAATTTTAGATGATGGGGGTGATTTAACCAATATGGTGTTAGATAGATATCCGGAATTGGCTGCTGGTATTAACGGATTAAGTGAAGAAACTACCACAGGAGTTCATCGTTTATACGATAGAGTAAAAGCAGGAACTTTGCCTATGCCGGCAATAAATGTGAATGATTCTGTTACCAAATCTAAGTTTGATAACAAATATGGTTGTAGAGAATCTGCTGTAGATGCTATTAAAAGAGCAACTGATTTAATGATTGCCGGAAAACGAGTGACTGTTTGTGGTTATGGAGATGTTGGTAAAGGTACGGCTGCTTCTTTTCGAGGAGCTGGAGCCATTGTAACAGTTACAGAAATTGATCCAATTTGTGCATTGCAAGCTGCAATGGATGGTTTTGAGGTAAAAAAGCTAGAAACTGTTATCGGAAATACCGATATCGTAATTACTACTACCGGAAATAAAGATATTGTTCAAGAACGTCATTTTAGAGCTTTAAAAGACAAAGCAATTGTGTGTAATATTGGTCATTTTGATAATGAAATTGACATGACATGGTTAAATGATACTTATGGAGATACTAAAGTAGTTATCAAACCACAGGTTGATAAATATACCATTAATGGTAAAGAAGTAATCATATTGGCTGAAGGGCGTTTGGTAAATTTAGGTTGTGCAACCGGGCATCCAAGTTTTGTAATGAGTAATTCTTTTACTAATCAAACATTGGCTCAAATTGAATTATGGACAAACCGTGATGCATATGAGAACGAAGTGTATATGTTACCGAAATATTTAGATGAAAAAGTTGCAAAACTACATTTAGAAAAAGTTGGTATTGAATTGACCGAATTACGTGAAGATCAAGCATCATATATTGGTGTTACTGTTGATGGACCGTATAAGCCTGAGCATTATAGGTATTAACTTTATCAATTAAATTGGTATTATATATGCTGATTTTAAACCAAAATCAGCATTTTTTGGGGGATTAGCTCAGTTGGCTAGAGCGCTACGCTGGCAGCGTAGAGGTCATCGGTTCGACTCCGATATTCTCCACTACTTACAAAAATCAATAGATTTTTCTAAAACTTGCCTAAGATGATTAGGTAAGTTTTTTTCTTTCCAAGGATGACTTGATCCAAACGTATGATTTGCATCTTTTATGGTATTTAATTCACTTTTTGGATTCCATAAATGTAAATTTTCTGCTTCTTTTATAGAAACAGATGTATCATCTGTTCCGTGAATTATTAAATATGGAATTTTTAAATTATTTACAGCACTCTTGATATGTAAACGTTGTTTGTTTTCTATAAAATTTTCATAGAACTGAAAGTAATGTGGCATTTGTTGTTTAGTTCTCCCATTTAAAACGTATTTAACGCCATCTTTTTTCCATTGCGCTAAATCACCTATTGTAGCTGTTCGTTTGCTAAAATCGCATATTGCAGCCCAAGTAATTAAACATGTTATTTTTGAATTTTCAGCTGCTTTAATAGTTGCAATCCCTCCACCTCTGGAATGCCCAATTAATGTAATATTAGTGATATCAATTTCGTTTTTAAATTGCTCTTGAGTAGATACCCAATCTATAACTGATTGTAAATCATCTAATTCTTTAATATAATTATTCTGACCAAAAGCTTCTAAATCAGGAAAATCAATAGGTTCTTCAACCGTGCCTCCATTATGAGAAAAATTAAATTTTACGAAGAAAAAGTTATGTTTTGCAAAGAGTTCAGCTACTAGGTTCCAACAAGCCCAATCTTTATAACCTTTATAGCCATGTGCAAAAATAATAATAGGTTTAGGTTTGTTGTCTTGGTTATAAAAAGCATCGGTTAATATTGGTTTTTGATGTTTTCCTTCCAGAACTATATTTTTAGTAATTTCCATAATTAAGCAAAAGGGGTTTCTTTTTCAAGAACTGATTTTTCAGGATCAAAAATTTCTAATATCAATTGTTTTAACTGAATAGTGAAATTGTCTAAATCATCTTTAGTTACATTATTTCTATTCACTTTTAAAAATCCTGATTTTAAGTTTTTAAACGATATAATTCCACTTTCAAGCTGAGTATCATTTAAATAAATTTCGTTTATTTGAGTATATAATAAAGCATAAAATAATACTTGAAAACTTTTACTGTATTTATAATCAGATGTTAATAAGCTCCAATCTTTAATGGTAAGGTCTTTTTGTTCAACTTTACCTGTTTTATAGTCAATAATTCTGATTACGCCATCAACTTCATCAATTCTATCTACTTGACCCTTTAAAAGTATAGGAAAATTTAAGCTTTCAATAGTTATTGTAGTTTCTAAATCATATTCTAATGCGAGTATTTTAATCTGTTTCCCTTGTCGGATTAAAGCAGTTTCTTGTGCTAAAAAATTATCTATAAATTGATGTGCTACTTTGTAAATCAATAAGTTTTTACCCGAAGTAATATTATTACCATATTCTTTTATAAACCATTTTTTTACTTCGTCTGATACCTTTGTTTTTATAATTTTTATAGTACGTTCAGTTAAATACTTTCCTATAAAAGGAATATATAATGCTTCTAAGGTTTTATGAATTATAGTACCTAAGGTATTTGCTGCAATCGTTTCTTCGACTTCTTCAATTTCACGGATTTTTAATATTTTTTGTTTGTAGAATTCAAATGGGTCTAAAATATAAGTAGTAAGTGCTGTAGGTGAGAATCCTTTTTCTGCCAATTGCTTTAATCCGCTAAGCAGCAATTTATTTTTAGGTAATTGTTTCAATTTATTTTTTGTTTTATTTACTTTCGGACTCACTACAAACTTTTCTATTTCATTTTCTTTAAGTATTTCTAACTGTGTTAAAAACCGACTTTGTTCACCAGATCCATAAGCATCAGCTTCGGTATTATAGATTAAATAAATATTCTCTGCGCGTTGTATCAATCTGAAAAAGTGATACGAAAAAATAGCATCTTTTTCTTGATATGTTGGTAAACCTATTTCTTTTTTAACATCAAAAGGAATAAATGAATTGTCTGATTTACTGGCTGGTAATATACCTTCATTAACAGAGGTAATAATTAGATTTTTAAAACCTAGAACCCTTGTTTCTAACATTCCCATTATTTGTAATCCAGATAAAGGCTCTCCTTTGAAGGATAGTTTTTCATTTTGTAAAACCTGTTTGTAAAATTGATATAAAAGTTTAATATCTGTAATATATCCAAAAGTTGTATTGAGGTTTGATAGTTGCTGGAAAATGGTATGAAACCGATACACATATTCCTTTTCGAGCTGATTTAATGCTGTATTTTCTTGAATTATTGTAATCAACTTGAGACAGTTTTCAATGGCGAGGATTGCGTCATCATTCCAGTTTTCAAACAAAAATGAAATTAATTCAAATTCGGGTTTATTATCTTCAGATAGTTTAGATAAATCAGATTTTGTGATATAAATATAATTGTATACAGAAATTTTAGCGCTTAATTTTTCAGTTAAATGAGTTTTATTAAAAAGAGCCTTTATTTGATGATGATTTAAAAGTGACAACACATTTTTATTATAAAATCTATCCTGTTTGGCATTAATATGTAATTTGAATAGAGATTCGAATAAATTTGCTAGTGGTATGTTTTTTAGTTCATAACCCATGGTTATGTTCACATTTTCGACCTCTTTTGGTAATGAACTAAGTGTAGGAGTTAATAAAGATTCATCAGCCAACACTAATGCAGTATTTTTATAATTTTTAGTAGTGTTTTTTAATGTTGTTAAAACTTCTCCTGCATATTTAATCTGTGAAGTGTTTTTCGGAGCGCCAATGATTTTAATATTCTTTTGCGAAGAAAAATTATCGGTTAACCAATTAAACGGATTGCTTTTGTAATATGCCCAATTTTTATGATACTTTTTAATAAAAGATGATGCGCTATGGTTTGAATTATAATAATGACTGTCTATATCCCAATATATAGTTGCAATTCCGCTATTTAACAGCTCTTGAAATATTTTCTCTTCGGCTTTATTAAGTGCATTAAAGCCTACAAAAACTATCTTTGTTTCTATAATATTATCAATATAAAAATGGATATTATCTACAGCTTCTCTATATTGCAGACCTTGGTAGCCAACTTTTTTTTCTAACAGATATTTATAAAAAGCAGTATAATAAGTTTCTAGTTTTTCAAAAAAGCGGAGGCGCTTATTAATTAGATCTGTTTTTTGTTCTCCTTTTAATAACTTTTCCAGTCTTTTAATATCTTTTAAATAACTGAAAATATAAGATGTATCAATTAAGTGCCTATCTATTTCATTAAAGTCTTGCAATAGAATGGTTGCCCAAGTAGAAAATTGATCAAAACTATCAATTTCTTTTTCAGGAGTATATTGCTTATAAATATGATAAAATTCAAATAGTAAGGTCGTTGTGTCAATTGAATTTATAGCTGACAATTCTTGGATAAACTCTTCTATACTTATAGTTTTAGGGAGTATAGTTGTTTGTGTTAAAGATGACTTGATTTCATCTTTTAGAAAGACCCCAGCTCTTTTACTAGGTAAAATAAAAGTATAATTAGAAAGATTATCTGTCTTAACTAAGATATCTTGAATAACATTATTTAAATAAATTTGCACGGAACGAATTTACGGAATGTTGTGACAAAAAAAAAGCCACACATTAAGTGTGGCTTTAAAATATATTGAATTTTAATTACTTAGATAAGTTAATTTCAACTCTTCTGTTTTTTGCTCTACCAGATCTTGTTTTATTAGATGCTATAGGAGTGTCTTCACCATAACCTTTAGAAGTTAATCTACCAGCAGGGATACCTTTAGATTCTAAATAATCTAATACAGCTTTCGCTCTTTTTTCAGATAAACCTTGGTTCAATTTAGTAGAACCTACACTATCTGTATGACCTTCAATATGGAAGTTAGAATCTTTAAACTCTTTCATGATATCAGAAATCAAATCTAATTTTCCGCCAACACCTGGTTTGAAAGAAGTTTTACCAGAATTAAAGTAAATAGCTTTTGCAAACTCATCTAATTTAGCTTTTGCTTCTTCAGTAATTACTTTTTCAGGACAACCTTGATTAGAAGCAGGACCTACTTCATTAACACAATTATCATCTTTATCTAAAACACCATCACCATCAGTATCAGACCAAGGGCAACCTTTATTTTCAGCAGGACCAGCAACATCTTTACACTCATCATCTTTATCATAAATACCATCACCGTCAGCATCTGGACAACCATTATTTGCAGCTGTACCTTTATCATTTGGACATTGATCATCTTTATCAGCAACACCGTCGGCATCAGCATCCGGACAGCCATTCAAGGCCGCTAAACCGGCAATTTCAGGACAGGCATCATCACTATCTTTAATACCATCTCCATCAGTGTCAGGACAACCATTAAAAGCTTCAAGACCAAATACCTCAGGACACTCATCATCTTTATCATAAACACCATCACCATCAGTATCTTTACCACCAAATTTAATAGCTACACCTAAAGCATGTTGGAAGTGAGGTAATTGACGATCTTCATCAAATGAATGCTTGTAAACAGATTGAATGTTTAAACCAAAAAAATCACTAAACCAAAAATTAATTCCGGCACCACCATTAAATGTACCAGAGCCTAAGTTGTCAATAAAAGTATAACCACCACCTACAGAGAAATAAGGGTCAAACCATTTACCTTTAGTTAGAGCATAACGAATATCTAAATCTGCACCGATGTATGATAAATCATTAGCGGCTATATCTCCAATATTTTCTATTTTATTTAATGAAGCAGCTAAACCTAATGAAAAGCCATCACCAATATATCTACCAACTCTAACTCTAGAGAGTGAAGGCACCATATTATAGTGATCATTAACATTAATAAATTCATCAAACCAATTCCCCATTCCAGCCTGATTTGTTGGGTAAAAATCAACTGCATTTACACCGAAATCAACTGACCAAGGATTGTTTTCGTCTTGAGCACTCATACTAAAACTAGCAAAAAGCACTAAAACGAATAAAACTTTTCTTAAATGTTTCATTTTAAATAATTTAAATTTATAGTTTCTGTTTTTAAATTTTAATTTATGTATTAACAATACATAAATACTACTAACGGCAAATATATAAAATCTTAAGTTAATTTAACTTATTAAGGTTTTTTTTTTGATTGATGAATAAAAACAAAATTAATACGACGAAGCTCTATTATCTTCAATATCTGCTATTTTCTTTAAAGCATCATAAGCCTTTAAACCTTTTGACCTATTTTTATTTGCTAATATGTTATTTAAACTTGAATAATTTTCTAAAGCTTTCGGACTATCTTTTTTAAGAATTTTAACTACAAAAACACCATTTTCTCCTTTAATAGTATATGTTTTACCTTCATCTAAATTTAATAAAATTGATATTAAATCTGATGATTTCCCTATTCTTGGTAAAACAGGACTACCTAATGATACAGCCTTTGAAGAATTTATCGTTTTATTAAACGTCTTAGCTATTTCTTGCAAATTATCTCCTTTTATTTTTTCTTTAATTTGTTCAGCCCTCTTTTCGTTTAAAAGGATATTTCTAATTTTGAATTTTGAAGTACCAATACTCAAGCCTTTTTTACGTTTTGCCGTAAGTTTAACTATTGCATAACCATTATCAACATCAAAACGTTTAATATCATTTTCTTTTGTCGCTTTTTCGAAAGACCAAGTTACAATTTGTCTTTGATCTCCTAAGGTTGAAACTTTTTCATCCATAGCTTTTAGCCCTAAAACCGGTTGTGCCATCAATTTATTTTCTTTAACAAGTTCTAATATATCTCTCCCTTTTGATAATTCTGAAGCAAATGTTTCTGCTTTTTGGAAGATATTATTTTCTGTTTCTTCAGAGGCTTCTATTTTTCTGGAAAAAGTAGCAAGTCTAACCATTTTTTGTTTGTTTTTCTGACCTTGAATTTCAATAATATGAAATCCGAAATCTGATTTTACAATATCAATATCTCCAATATTATTTTCAAAAGTAAAGTCTCTAAATTCAGGAACCATTCTATCATAAGTAAACCAATCTAGATCTCCTCCTTTTGCTCCGCT
>CAZHYX010000029.1:0-15626 GCA_964536675.1 uncultured Flavobacteriaceae bacterium | reverse complement strand
CCTCAATAAGGGAAGGTGGCTTATTCGAAGAATAAGACGGAAGGGTTACATTTTACCTTAACTTGTCTGGCGAGGCAAGGGCAGGAATCCATAAAACAGGTGTCAGAATTGACAAATTTTAAACAATATACATACAGATAAACATTAATAAAACAACAAACATGATACAAGTCAATAACCTTTCAAAATCCTTTGACAAAATTCAAGCGGTAAACAACATCAGTTTTACCATAGAAAAAGGGGAAATATTTGGTCTTTTAGGCCCAAATGGTGCAGGAAAATCAACAACAATAAATATGCTGAGTACCATTTTACAAAGTGATAACGGCACGATACATATTGATGGAATTGATGTAAAGACCAACCCTAAAGCATGTAAAAAACTCATTGGTGTTGTTCCGCAAGAAATTTCATTATATGAAGAGCTTTCTGCTTATGATAACCTGTTATTTTGGGGTAAATTGTATGACATTCCTCCTAAAGAATTAAAAGAAAATATCAATTCTATTTTAGAGTTAATCGGGCTTTCAGATAGAAAAAAGGATTTGATAAAAACTTATTCTGGTGGCATGAAACGTAGGATAAACATTGCAGCAGCTATATTACATCAACCTAAAGTATTATTTATGGATGAACCTACTGTTGGTATTGATCCGCAAAGTAGAAATCATATTTTTGAAGTGATTGAAACACTCAATA
Organism: uncultured Flavobacteriaceae bacterium; assembly: GCA_964536675.1. Lineage (GTDB taxonomy): Bacteria > Bacteroidota > Bacteroidia > Flavobacteriales > Flavobacteriaceae > Aureibaculum. The sequence goes on along the minus strand of CAZHYX010000029.1, from coordinate 14,927 downwards.
AACAAGGTATGACCATTATCTATACAACACATTATATGGAAGAAGTAGAGCGACTATGTAAACGGATTGCCATTATAGATTCAGGTAAAATCATTGCACAAGGCACACAAACAGAATTACAGCATCTTACTAATGTAAAAGAAACCATTGAACTTGAATTTGAATCACTTTCAACAAATGCAGTACAGAATTTTAAAGAAAAAACTGGTCATGATGCAGTTCAAATAGACAATAAAATTAGTATTGCGAGTACTGTAAAAAAGTTACCAGCAATTATAACTGTTTGTAATGAATTAAATATGGAAATAAAAGATCTGACATTTAAGAAAGCAAATTTAGAAGCTATCTTTTTAAGTTTAACAGGGAAACAGCTGAGGGATTAACGGATGTCCCGTCGAGCACAGTCGAGACGTATTGATTATAAAACTAATGACGGATGACCGAAGAAGCAGGAATAAAGATAAAAGAAAAGAATAAGAGAAAGAGACAAGAGACAAGACTGAATTCAGAGTATTGTAAACAACTAAAGTTCAGCCACGTCTTTGCGAGGACGAAGAATAGCCTGTGCTGAGCGCAGTCGAAGCATGGCAATCTCTTTAATAATATGACCGAAGAAAAGGGAAAAGAGGGTTTAGTGTAAAACTGGAAGACGGAAAACCGATGGCAGAAGTATTACTTCAAGCATCTGGCTTCCGGCATCCAATGCAAAAAATATAATAGGAAATACTAACAATATAAAGAAACAAAACTTAATTAAAACCAAGAGAACCATGATACTTACCATTTTAAAAAAAGATCTAAAACTTTTCTTTTCAGACAAAAAAGGAGTGTTACTTACATTTTTATTGCCTATCATTTTAATTTCACTATTTACCTTCGCATTTGGAGGCATGGGTGGGAGCAGTAGTAAATCAAGACCTATAGAGTTATTAGTGGCTGATAATGATCAGACTAAAGAATCTAAAGCCATTATTGCCAGACTAGATACATTGGCAAGCTTACAGTTGATGCCTACGGAACTAGAAGAAGCAGAAGAACTGGTTAAAAAAGGAAAAGCTGTTGGCGTTTTAATTTTCGAAGAAGGATTCCAAGATGCAATTAATTCAGGCGAGCAATTACCTATGGAATTAAAATATGATTCCGCTAGAGAAATTGAAATGGGTATGTTGCAATCTGTCTTAATGCAGGAATTGATGAGTAGTATTGGTCAAACCACAGTAAAAAATAATATCAGTACATATTTAGAGACTAATTTTTCAGGCTTAGATAGCCAAATTAGAGATAAGATACTCTCAGACACCAATGATGGTGGTTCAATGACAGATACTATGGAATTGAAAATGACAGCAATGATAAAAGAAGATACTAAAAAAGGAAATATAGGCTTGATTCAAGCAGTTGCAGGAACAGCAATTATGATGTTACTATTCAGTATTGCTGCTATAGGAGGTAGTTTATTAGACGAAAAAGAAGCAGGTACTCTAAAACGTTTGTTATATGCACCTGTAAGACCTATAGATATTTTATTTGCTAAAATGGGTACGGCATTGGTATTGTCAGTATTACAATTGGCTGTTATGATGGTATTTGCTTGGTTAGCATTTGGCTTGCCTATTTTTAAAGACATACCTTCTTTAGTAATATTGATTTTGGCAATTGCATTTGCCGTGTCAAGTTTCGGAATCTTTTTAGTGTCAATTGCAAAGACACGACAACAATTACAAGGTTTAAGTACCATTATTATTATGTTAATGTCCGCTATTGGCGGCAGTATGGTACCTTTGTTTGTAATGCCAGCAATCATGCGAAAAATTGCCGTAATAAGTTTAAACTATTGGGGTATTGAAGGGTTTTATGATATTTTTTGGCGCAATTTACCATTGATAGATATTTTGCCTAAAATTGGTGTTTTAATGGCAATAGGATTGATAATGAGCTTAATTTCTATTCGTTTATTTAAAAAGAATATGTTGAGGTTAGGTTAGGTAGTAAGTCCATAACTTTTTTGGTTTCGTTTTTTGGTTGATGTTTTTTACGTTGAATATTTTAGAAGTACTATATTTTTGCTTATTATTTATCTAATTTAAACATCTATAAAATAATAATTTGTAGGATATAGCTATGATTAACTCTTTAACATTTTTCAATTTTTCCTCCTTTAGATTTATACCATTCCTCTTTTAGATTTCCACTTGGGTCAAAAAATCTTTTTATGATATTTTGAACACGCCCATTATTTAAGAAGAAAGCATGCCAGTCTGACATAATAAATCTAGAATCCGCTCTTTTTTCTAACCAAGTTGTATTTAGTTTTAATGTCAAAATAGATTCTTTGAATGGAGTAGAACTTGGTATAGGCACAGTACCGTCGCCATCCTCTGAATCATCAAATTTTTCATAATTGAAGAAATTGATATAGTTATTTTTTTCCTTTTCAACAAATATTCTTTCTTTGGTTTTTTCTCCACCTCCTGCCAACACAATTATTCTTTTCCTTAATTCTTCGCTACAATTCTTCAAATCAAATATGTAATTTTTTTGATTTCTAACATCTCCAAGTTCTTTTAATCTGTGAGACATCAATCGGTGTTTCTGTTTGGTATTTGATTTTGTAACCTTAAGAACTCTTTGCCAATAGGTTTCAAAATTAAATACATCAAAATTTTGTTTAGTAATAGGGTCTTCAAATTCATATGCGGTTTTATAGACTGGTAATAATTCATACAGCCCAGGAAATGTTCTTCCTATTTTTCTAAAATCATCACTTGAATTAATTAATCGCGACTTTCCAATTGTAAGATTAAAACTAGCTTCTACAGAACCTAAGAAAGGAGGTACAGTAAAAATTACTCTATTTATTGTTCTATTTAGTTCTTCTTTATTTAAAGTTTTAAAATAAGCAGAAAGAACTAAACCGCCCATACTATGGGTTATAAAATTGACTTTCGATTCGTTAAGCTTCCTTTGAATCTTCCGTACAAAATCAGATAATTCTGTTGAAGATTCTTGATTCGATTTTCTCCAATCATATCCAAAAATAAATACTCTATACCCCAAACTTCTCAAATAGTTGATAATTTCAGAATATGCTAGATTTTCGACATCAATATGTTCTATAATATTTTCGGCTCCTTTGTCACTTTTTCCATCAAACTGTAATTGAAGAATGTGAATATTAGAAAAATATTTTTTAATTCCTGACCAAACCGTTTTATAATCTTTTTCATTTATATTGGCTAGTTTAGTTCCTTGTATTCCAGGGATTAGTATTATGGGTTTTTTATCCATTTTGTTTTTTAATTGGCTATAATTTAAATATGTGTTTGTATTTTAATACTGAAATAAATTTAGCACAGGTTAAACTATTATTTATTGATATTTAAATAAGTTCAACTCATATAAACAAAATTAACCATTTTAAATGAGAAAGTCAAAGGGGGTTTTCCCCCTTTTTTCGCCACTATTGTCATTTTTTATCAACAAAGATTAACCCCTTCATTTTCTTAAAAAAATATGATATGAACAACTCATCCACAAAAAACAACAACTCAGTTAGTATAAATTTCACAACTTACAACTTAAAACTACTTTTGAGCTATAATTTAAAACTTAAAATCATGATCAGAATCGTATTAACATTACTTATGTACATAGTATCTCAAGTAACTATCTCTCAAACAAAATTTGAAGAAGGTATGCAACAAGCATTTCAATTAATGCAAGAAAATAAATTGGAAGAGTCTGCCAATTTATTTGAACGTATAGGTAATGCTGAACCAACTAATTGGTTGCCTTACTATAACTTGGCATTATTAAAAACCAGAACTACTTTTGGTGTGAAAGATAATACTATAATTGAATCACAATTAAAAATAGCAACTGAGTTTGCTGATAAAGCAGATGAAATCTCACCTAATAATTCAGAAATTTATGTGTTAAAAGGATTGATCAATGTCGCTAAAATTGCTTCAAACCCAATGGTATATGGTGCAAGTTTATCTGGTGTAACTACTCAGTTATATCAAAAAGCAATGGCATTTGATGCTAATAATCCTAGAGCTGTTAGTGGTTTAGCAGAATTTGAAATGGGTGGAGCGCGGTTTTTTAAACAAGACTTAACACCATATTGCAAAAAATTAGAAGAGTCAATAAGCTTATATGATAATTTTAAACCCTCATCTAAGTTTCATCCTAATTGGGGGAAAGATAGAGTATTAGAAGTACTTAAAAGTTGTGGTGCATCAAAAACAATAGCTAATAAAACCGTAACGATTAATGTAATTGTACCTAATGTAACTAGTGATAAAGGGACTGTACATTTTGCATTATATAATAAAGATACATTCATGTTAGAGCCTTTAGTGAGAAAAATAGGAAATATTAGTAATGGAGCTACCGAAGTTAAATTTGAAAATGTAAAACCAGGAGTGTATGCAATAACTTGTTTCCATGATAGCAATGAAAATAATAAAATGGACTTTGACGAGCAAAGAATGCCTAAAGAAGATTATGGCATTTCAAATAACCCTGTTTTAATGGGACCTCCTACATTTGATGTTGCTAAGTTTACAGTTGAAAATAAATCAGTAGATTTAACTATTAAATTTTGATAGTTACAGTATAGATAAATTATATGAAGCTATCTATGTCATTCCTGTGAAGGCAGTAATCCATTAAAAAAGTATTACGCTATTTGACTCTTACTAAAGTTTATTTTAAGCCAATCTGAAAGGCAAGAATAATAAAAGGATAAAAAACGTAAGTAACAAATTAAATTAATTAGTAAAGAATATGATAAATTTTATTAAAACTCTAGGAATTGGTTTCGTAATAGGCACTATTATATTTCTAATATTCTTTACACTAGAAACTCTTGGTGGAGGTAGTGTTTCTTATGATAAAAAATTACTTATAAATTTTGGCTATTATCAATTGTATTCTGTTGTGCTGACTTTTGTTAATGGTTATTGGTTTGATTATTTAAATCATAAAGTTAAGTGGGAAAAATATGCTAGATATCGCTTATTAGCTGGTGCTTTAGGAGGTGTTATTATAACAATTATAAGCGTATTTCTTATTAGAATATTTATATATGTTGGTATAAATGGTAAAACATTTAATGAATTTTTAGCGAGTGAAAACGGAATCTTTTATGTAATATCATTATTAATTACTGTAGTAATTTCAGCTTTTTTTCACACTTTTTATCTTTATAGAGAAGTACAAAAAAATAAGGTAACAGAACAAAAAATTATTGCAGGTACAGCATCCGCGCAGTTTGATGCTTTAAAAAATCAATTAGATCCTCATTTCTTATTCAATAGTTTAAATGTGTTAACCAGTTTAATTGATGAAAACCCTGACTCTGCTCAAAATTTTACAACAGCACTATCTAAAGTATATCGATATGTATTAGAGCAGAAAAATAAAGAATTGGTAAGTGTAGATGAAGAATTACAATTTGCCAAAACCTATGTTAGATTGCTTAAAATGCGTTTTGAAGATAGTATTGTCTTTGAGATTCCTGAAAAAGCAAATAATCCTGAAGCTAAGGTAGTTCCGTTATCATTACAATTATTACTAGAAAATGCAGTAAAACACAATATTGTAAATGATTCTAAGCCTTTGCATATTAAAATTTATGAAAGAGAAGGTAATTTAATAGTAGAGAATAATCTGCAACCTAAAAAAGTACTCAAAAAGGGTAGTGGTGTAGGTTTGGTAAACATACAACAACGCTATAGTTTATTGACTAAGCGTAAAGTAAATATTAACAAAACAACATCAGCTTTTATAGTACAATTACCGATGTTGACAAAACAATCATCAGTTATGAGAACATTATCATCAACAAAAACGGTAAATTCTAGTTATGTAAGAGCTAGAAAACGAGTAGATAAATTAAAAGATTTTTATGGCAGTTTAATTGCCTATGTAATTGTGATACCCTTTTTAATTTTTATCAATTTAAATACCTATAGAGGGTTCCATTGGTTTTGGTTTCCAATGTTGGGTTGGGGAGTTGGTTTAGCCTTTCAAGCCTATGAAGTATATGGTAAAGATAAATATTTCGGAAAATCTTGGGAAGACAGAAAAATGCAAGAGTATATGGAGCAAGATGGTAATGATAAAAACAGATGGGAATAATAATAAACAAAAGTATTATGGAAGATTTTACACAAGAAGAACGTTATATAAAAGCAAAAGAGCGTGTAAAAAAACTCAAAGAGTTTTATACACATTTAAGTGTTTATATTATTGTAAATACAGTATTATTGCTACTTATTTATAGTGGATACGAATTAAAAATAAACTTCTGGCAACTAGATTCCTTTTTTACTCCTTTAGGATGGGGCATAGGCTTAGCAATTCATGCTTTGGTAGTTTTCGGGCCTAATTTATCATTTCTAAAAAATTGGGAAAGAGAGAAGCTAGATCAATTTATAAAAGAAGAAGAACAAAATAATACTAATCAATGGGAATAATTATGGAAGATTATATAGAAGAAGATCGTTATTTAAGAGCAAAGAAAAAAATTGAAAAGTTAAAAGGATTCTATTGGCATTTTGCTTCCTATTTAGCTGTGAATTTGTTTATCAGTATTAGTAAAATTATTAGTAATATTAATAATGGCGAAACGTTTATGGAAGCTTTCTGGGATTTTGGAACCTTTGCAGTTTGGATCTTTTGGGGAATAGGCATCTTTTTTCATGCAATAGGAGTTTTCGGACAAAATATTATTTTTGGAAAAGACTGGGAAGAACGCAAAATAAAAAAACTAATGGATGAAGATGACCAACAATCTAAATCGTTTAAACTATGAAAAAAATAATACTACTACTAGTTCTGTTTGGGATGCATTCATTATATGCTCAAGACAGTTTTATCATAAAAAATGTACGTCTTTTTGATGGTGAAAAAGTGATTGAAAACACTTCTGTTTTAATAGAAAACGGAAAAATTTCAAAAATAGCACCTGTTATTAAAGAAAATCATAATAGCATTGACGGCGCAGGTAAAACTTTAATACCAGCCTTGACCAATGCACATGTACATGCTTGGTCTCCTTCTTCGTTACAAGAAGCTGCTAAGGCAGGTGTTATAAATGTATTAGATATGCATGGTGTAGAACAATATCAAGGTATGTTAAAGGTATTTAAAGACTCTACAAACTATGCTAACTTTTTTGTAGCCGGTGCTGCAGCCACAATGCCTGAAGGTCACGGTACTCAATTTGGTTTTCCTACACCTACCTTAACTAAACCAGAAGAAGCAAAACAATTTATTAGTGATAGAGTTGTAGCTAAGGTTGATTATATTAAAATAATTTTAGAGCCTTGGAAAAAAACACTTTCGCATGAAACAGTAAAAGCTTTGATAGATGAAGCGCATAAGCAAAATATGGTTGCAGTAGTTCATATTTCAAAAGTTGATGATGCGTATAAAGTACTAAATAACAATGCAAACGGATTGGTACATCTTTGGTGGGATAAATTGTTGCCCGAAGATCAATTACAGAAATTATCAAAAGAAAAGAATTTTTTTGTAATTCCTACCTTATTAACTTCAATAAAGGCAACAGTGGCTATAAAACAAGCTAATCCAAATGCTACATTTCTTTCAGAGGAACAGATGAAATCAGAAATTAAAAGATTATATGATGCAGGCATACCTATTTTAGCAGGTACAGATCCTCCTAATGCTCAAATAAATTATGGAACAGATTTATATAAAGAACTAATTCTATTATCAGAATCTGGTATTCCTACTATTGATGTTTTGAAAGGTGCAACATCTATACCTATAAAAAGGTTTAAATTGGGTAAAAAAGGAATGATTAAAAAAGGTTATGTTGCTGATCTTATATTACTAGACGGAAATCCTTTAAAAGAAATAAATGATATTAGTAAGATCAACACAGTTTGGAAAGCTGGTAAAAAAGTGAATTTAAAATGAATGTATTAATTATAGAGGACGAAAAACCAGCAGCTAGAAGACTTGATAGAATGCTACAAAGTTTGAATATTGAAGTCAATGCAATGTTACATTCAGTAGAAGAATCTATAGTATGGTTTCAGACAAATGAACATCCTGATCTTATTTTTTTAGACATACAATTGTCTGATGGATTATCTTTTGAAATATTTGAGAATATTGAGATTAAAAGTGCTATTATTTTTACTACAGCTTATGATGAATATGCTTTACAAGCTTTTAAACTAAATAGTATAGATTATTTATTAAAACCTATTGATGATGATGATCTTAAGATTGCTGTAAATAAATATAAAGAAAGAGCTTCTGAAAAACAGCCTGTTTCTATTGATTTTAGTGATATTAAAAGGTTACTTGGCAGTGAGCAAGAACCAGCATATAAAAAAAGGTTTACAGTTAAAGTTGGGCAACATTTAAAAATGATACCTATTGATGCTATTGAGTGCTTTTATAGCGAAAATAAAGGTACTTATATTCATACTTCAGAAGGTAGAGACTACTTAATAGATTTAACTCTAGAACAGTTAGAGAAAGAACTAGAACCGCAAGTTTTTTTTAGAGTGAATCGTAAATTTTATATCAATATCAATGCTATTATAGATATGATTTCTTATACAAACTCTAGATTGCAAATTAAGTTAAAATCATATACAGAGCAAGAAGTTATAGTAAGTCGTGAACGTGTTCGAGATTTTAAAGATTGGTTGGCGTAACTTGTGATAAATGAATAATTATTGCCAGAGTCTGTCAATAATTATTTCTATAGAAGAAAGATGCTTTAGTATTTACACTTCAAAAAAACTAAATACACTACCTCCATAGCGTTTATAATAACTGAAATATTCATTTTTAGATAGGTCAGTATCCTTTGAATGTTCAATAATTAGTAGCCCATTTTCGTTTAACATATCTTTAGAAAAAACCATTGTAGAAATGGCTAAAAATTGTTCATCATCAAAGCCATAAGGTGGGTCAGCAAAGATAATATCAGCAGTTAAGCTATTTTTTTCTAAAAACTTATAGACATCACTTTTAACCGTATTAATATTCATATCTAGATTCTCAGAAATAGAGTGAATAAATTTTACACAACCATAATGTTTATCAACACTAATTATATTTTGCACACCACGCGAAGCGAATTCAAAACTGATACTGCCAATACCGGCAAATAGATCAATGATAGATAAATCTTCAAAATAGTATAAGTTATTTAAAATATTAAATAAGGCTTCTTTAGCAATGTCAGTAGTTGGACGCGTTGGTAAGTTTTTAGGAGCATTAATACGCCTACTTTTATATTTACCAGATACAATGCGCATTAGTATTGATTTAATAAGGTATAATACTTTCTTTTATCATTTTCAGTAAAAGCCTCATCATAAAGATATTTAGACCTGTTTTCAAGTAAGCTTACGTTTCTAATATAAGTATAGGCAATTTCATAAAGCTCATCATCTTTTTCAATATCACCTAATAAAACTAGCTCAAATTTTTCTGGGTTTAATTTTAATTGCTCAGCAGTAAATAATACATAATAAATAAAATCTTCTTTGGTTGAAAATTCAAAAGTATTATACAATTGTAATTTTTTATTTGAGATAACAATAATCTCAAAGTGATTATTATTTATATGAGCAAATACGTGGGGAACTAAACTGTACTTATATATACTGAACAAGCTATCAATAAGTATATTAGAGTAGTGTTTAAAATCAAACTCTTTAAAATAATCTAATAAAAAATTATTAATATTAGTGTATGGAATATATACAGAGACAATGTCATGGTTTTTTATTTCATCAGATACTAAATAATCACTTGCATAAACTTTAGTATTAAAGTTTACATAGTCTTTTAATTTTTCTTCATCAAATAAAGGTTTAGGTACCAATGCTGATAATTTATTGATATGACTTACATTAACAGAATGATATTTTCTTTGAAGGAGTTCTTCCTCTTTAAAAACTTCAGTAATATTTTCTAATAGTTTTTGAGGTGAGTTGTTACTTTCTTGAAAAGTGTATTCATGTAAAGTAGTAAATGTCTTACTGTCTTTATCTAAAATACAAAAAGAAAATCCATCCAAACTAAATTGGATGGATAAATGACTAATTTCTAGATTAGCTATATCTATTATTTTATTTGTTTTTATCTTTATCTTCGTCTGTATCATAAATTGGAGGCCAGTTACCACTCGTTTTTACATTCTCTAAAGAACCTACTGAAATATAAGCACCTCTAACTTCAGGACCACCCAAAGCTTCTTTTTCTTGTCTTATATAATCTATATTCAAACCCTTTAAAACAATAGCTTTGTCAACTTTAGCCTCAAAAACAGAAGCTTTAACACCTTGTACTTTTTCTACAAAGCCCGTTTTGATTTCAAATTTTGCATCCGTTCCCGGTACATTAAACATATTCTTATAATCTCTACCAGCAAAACTTGCCCTTACATCTTTAAAACCAATAGTGTCAATTACTCTTTTTTCAACGTCAATTGTAATAGCTCCTCTTTGTTCTGTTACTACAATATTTTTAGTTTCAGTTATTGCAAATGAGTCAGTTGCAATAAAATTTATTAAAGCGGCAGGTTTGTCAGTAAATTTACCAGTAACTTCTTTATGGGCAATCTGTGCGTCACGAATCATTTTTAACTGATCAATTACCTTAGCATATTTAACTTTCTTTTCTTTATTAAACTCTATTGGTCCCATTACACCATCATAAATCTTATACCCTAAAAAGGCTATTATAACCCATAGAAGTATAGAGATTAGAGTTCGGATCTTTTTAGGAACAAAATTTACTATTGCTTTAGCAATAAAGTAAAAAGCAATGATACCTACGATAAAGGCTATTAGTATTACAATCATTTTATTTTTTTTAAATGGTTATACGCAAATCTACAAAATTTTTTCAATGGTTAAAACTTTTATGCATAAATCAATTTGTACCTTTGAATTTTTACTCATAATAATTGATGATAGACAGCCCAAAACAATTATATAATATCTTAATTGAAAAGTTCCCTTTTACTCCAACAACAGTTCAAGATGATTTGTTAGAAATGTTGTCAACATTTATTTTTGATAAAGACAAAAGAAAGTTGTTTTTACTAAAAGGATATGCAGGTACAGGTAAGACAACAATTATAGGTACTGTGGTAAATAACCTTTGGCATGCAGGTTTAAAGTCAGTATTATTAGCGCCAACTGGTAGAGCTGCAAAGGTCATTGCCAATTATTCAAACAGACAAGCTTTTACGATACATAAAAAAATCTATCATCCGCGTAAAGCAAACAATGGAAGTGTTTCTTTTGTATTGCAGACTAATAAACATACCAATACTATTTTTATTGTTGATGAAGCATCTATGATACCAGATAGAAAAGCAGAGGTTAAATTTTTTGAGAATGGCTCATTATTAGATGATCTATTAACTTATGTCTATTCAGGTAAAAATTGCAAATTAATTTTAATAGGAGATACTGCACAATTACCACCTGTAAAACTAGAAATGAGTCCTGCACTACAAGCCGATACGCTTGAGTTAGAATATGATAAAAACATTATTGAAATTGAATTGGATGAGGTAATGCGACAACATCAAGATTCGGGGATATTAGCAAATGCTACTCAATTGAGACTGTTATTAGATGAATATACGATAGGTGATTTTAAGTTTAGTTTAAATTTTCCGGATATTATCCGTTTGACTGATGGATATGATATTGAAGATGCTATAACTTCAGCTTATGATAATGATGGAGTTGAGGATACCGCCTTTATTGTACGTTCTAATAAAAGAGCCAATCAATACAATCAACAAATACGTGGTAAAATACGTGGACAAGAGAATGAAATTGCCTCAGGAGACTATGTCATGGTAGTTAAAAATAATTATTATTGGTTAAAAGACAGTTCTACAGCCGGGTTTATTGCCAATGGTGATATTTGTGAAATACTTCAAATATTTAGGTATAAAGATCTATATGGATTTAGATTTGCTGAGGTCAATCTTAGAATGATTGATTATCCTGACCAAAAACCATTCGAAACAGTTATTTTATTAGATACTTTGACTAGTGAAACCCCATCACTTTCTTATGACGACTCTAACCGGTTGTATGAAGAAGTAAAAAAAGATTTTGAGAATGAAAAATCTTCGTATAAACGATTATTATCCATAAAAAAGAATATATATTTTAATGCCTTACAAATAAAATTCTCTTATGCTATGACCTGTCATAAATCACAAGGAGGGCAGTGGAAAACCGTATTTATTGAACAGCCTTATTTGCCTGAAGGTCCTAATATTTCATACTACAGATGGCTGTATACGGCCATAACAAGAGCTCAAGAAAAATTATATTTAATTGGCTTTAAAGATGATTTTTTTGATAATTAATTTGATAGCATTAACAATTAAGTAATTTACAAATAGAAATGAATTAAATTTTGGAAACAGGAATAAATTTTTTATTAATCAGTGGTATTGTTATCAATGCCATAATAATCTGGTTGCAATCAAAATCTAATAATTCAGGACTGCCTAAGAGGATATTGATTATAATTTTTATGTGTATTATTTTTTTAATGCTCAATTATTATGCAGAACTAAACAAGTTAAAGCTTTTATATATACTAACTTTTAATATAGCAGATGTTGTTTCAATTGCTATAGGACCATTCCTCTATTTGTATGTAAAATCTCTATTTGAAGATAAAGAAGTCATCAAAAAGAATTTAATTCATTTTATTTACCCAACTGCTTATTTAATAATATTTTCAATTCCGGTATTAATATTTTCAAGAACTAAGATAAGATTAATTCCTTTTATTGAAAAGGTTATGAATGTAAACCGAATTGTTTATGTGTATGAAGACATTTATCTTATTATTTATTTAATTGTAACCTTGTTTTTGCTAAAAAAGTATAATAATGTTACAAAATCAATCTATTCAAATTTAAAAAACAAAGAATTACTTTGGGTAAAATACTTACTCTTGGGGGTACTAATAATCACTGTAGTTGATATTTTTACATTTATATACGATTTTAATTATCCTGACACCAATTTTGAAAGTGATTTTGTAACGATAATTTTAGTTGTAGTTTTTCTATACTTTTTAGGGTATTATGGTATAAAACAATCTAAGATATTAGTACCAGAGTTTTTATTAAACCCGATTAAAAATAATAAAATTTCAACTAGTTTAATAAATATGGATTCCATTGAGATTAAACAGCATATTTCAAAAATTAATACAGTCTTGACGACTAAAGAACTATTTTTAGATGAAGATTTAACATTAAATAAATTAGCAAAAGAAACATCATTAAGCGATAAAAAACTATCAGCAATTATAAACCAAGAAATGAATACTTCATTTTATGATTTAATTAATTCGTATCGTTTAGAAGAATTCAAAAAAAGAGTTATTTCAAAAGAATTTGATAATCTAACCATTCTTGGTATAGCCTATGACTGTGGTTTTAAAACAAAATCTACGTTTAATAGACTGTTTAAATTACAAATTGGTATATCACCATCTGAGTTTAAAAAAAATCATAACACTCAAACTTCCAATATATAAAGATTCCATTCAAAATACGTCCTTTTAGAAGTAAAGAGACGACTAGTAAAACTAATTAAGGCTTTATTTGTGTTAAATTTAAAATTATGGTAAGAGTATCAATTATTAGTATATTATTTATTGTGCAAAGTCTTACTGCACAAACAAATCAGAAAGCGCATTTGAAACCTAAAAAAGAATCTAATGTAGGTTTTTGGAAAAGTGATGGATATGGAAGAATAGTTCAAATTACTAACAAAAAATTTATTGTTTATGATATTTCTAAAGTAAATTGTACTAAAGGTATGGTAATGCCTTATGAAATGGTTGATAATAACTTTACAATTAGGCGAACTTCTGATTCAACATTAATCGCTCAAGAAGGATTTAATATTTTACATTTTAAAAGAATTGATAGATTACCAAAAAGATGCTTTGACAATAAGAATAAAAAGGATGCCTTGCATAATTTTGAAGCATTATGGCATACTTTTAATGAGAACTATTGTTATTTTAAGGAACGAAAAACAGATTGGAATGCATTAAAATCAAAATATCAATCACAAATTAACACACATACAAAACCATACGATTTATTCTTATTGTTAAATAAAATGATTAAAGAATTAAATGATGGTCATTCACGCATTGAGGTTCCAAAAAAACTAAGAAAAGAATACAACAAATATAAAAAAGAACAACGTAATATACGCTTATTAAAGTTAGATAAAAAGACAAGAAAAGAAGTCGAAAACCTGTCTTTGAATGTAGATGATATTAAATTAAAAACGATAAAGAAATATGTAAAATATGTAAAGACTTATAATTTTGGAGCATTAAATTATGGATTGATTAATAAAGATGTTGCTATAATACAAGTAAATGGTATGGATGGCTTTGCAAATTATAACATACCAAAAGAGTATTCAAAATCTAAAGCAGAAAAAATGTATGAAAAATCTTCAAATAAAAGTAAAAATTATCCGAGTGATAATGTAAAAGGAACAGCTTACATACTGGATAAAATTTTGTTAGAAATTAAAGATACAAAAGCATGTATTATAGATATCCGTTTTAATGGAGGTGGGTTTGATGGAGTAGGATTAGAAATTTTAAAGCGTTTTGCAACGAAAGACACTTTAATTTTTTCGAAAAGAGCAAGAAATAATAATGGATTTACAAAAAAACAAAATGTGTACTTAAAGCCATTGAAGAATGTTTATAGAGGCAATGTCTATTTGTTAACGAGTTCTTATACGGCAAGTGCAGCTGAAGGTTTTATATTAGCAGCAATGTCGGCATTACCAAATGCAATTAGAGTTGGATCAAATACTGCTGGTGTGTTTTCAGAT